>JANOPU010000188.1:0-2301 GCA_031422055.1 Ferruginibacter sp. | reverse complement strand
TTAAAGGCAAATGTAAGTAAATCTATGGGTATGGCTAAGAGATGACATCTTTTTTCCAATCTCGCATTGAAAAAGATGTCATCTAGTAATGGGAAGATGTCATCTAGTAATGGTAAGCTATTCATTCTCTATAATAAACTTTCTCAACATATTCAATGCATTAACTGCAGTGAGTTGAATATTCAGTGGCCTCTCAAACCGGAAATGTAGTTTTTTAGTCGCTATTTTTTTAATATTGCCAACAGCTATCCAAACGGTACCAACCGGTTTATCAGGCATACCGCCGTCGGGTCCCATAATTCCGGATACAGCGATCGTATAATCTGATCCGATATTCTGTAAAGCTCCACTGGCCATTTCAAGTACTACTTCTTCACTAACCGCACCTTTTTCTTTTATGGTTTTATTATTTACTTGCAACAGGTCTTCTTTAGCTTTGTATGAATAGGTTACAAAACTGCCATCATAAAATGCAGATGAACCCGGTAATGAAGTAATCAGATGAGAAATGTATCCTCCGGTACAACTTTCTGCCGTACACATGGTCTTGTTTTTTTTCAATAATAATTTGCCGACAATATTTTCCATTTTCTCATCTTCATTGGTGATGATATAATCTGCAACCAAGCCTTGAAGAATTGAAAATTTTTCATTCAATATTGATTCGATCTCATTTTTATTTTTTCCTGTAGCGGTTAATCTCAATCTTACCATTCCATAATTTGGAAGGTAAGCCAGTTTGATATTTTTAGGAAGTGCTTCTTCAAAATCCTGTATCATATCAGCAATCAAAGATTCACCGATGCCAAATGTCATCAAAGTACGATGTTCAATAAAAGGGGTTTCAAATCTTTTTGTCAATTCAGTGATCACAACATCCTGCATCATACCTTTCATTTCGAGGGGAACACCTGGCATACTGACAAATATTTTACCTTCTTTTTCAAACCACATGCCCGGGGCGGTACCCCGTTTATTAGGGATCACTTTACAAACATCCGGAACCTCAGCCTGTTTTAAATTTCTTTCTGTAATAGCACGTTTAAATATCTTTTCAAAAAGGTATTTAACATTTTCCAACGCAGGTTGATCAATGATGAGTTTACCGCCAAAATATTTACAAAGCAGGGGCTTGGTAATGTCATCAGCCGTTGGACCTAGTCCGCCGGTAATTAATATGATATCTGCATGTTGCATTTCTTCATCCAGTGCATGCCAGATATCATCCCAGATATCACCAACGGCTACACGCCTGATCACTTTGATGCCAGCAATATTTAATTGCTGTGCTATCCAGGCACTATTGGTATCTATTACCTGTCCGATCAGTAATTCATCACCTATGGTGATTATGGAAGTGTTGATCATAATAATATTTCTACAATGAAAATAAAAATGAAAAAGAAAAAGTTGTCCGTTTTAATACTGTAAATTTAAAAAGATATTCCTTCGTAAATATCTTTTAATGAAATAGAAAGATTTACCGTGTTGATCAAAAAAGAATCTTCCAATGATTTAAATTCAGTTAGCTGCCAACTGTTGTCATTGTTGCGGATATGTTTTTCCACGTGAATTCTTTCTGTGTCAATGAGTATGTATTCCAGTAAACTATCAATATCACGATACAAAGAAAACTTTTTCCCTTTATCGTAGCTGCGTGTTGTTTTTGACAGTAATTCAATGATCACAGAAGGATTTACAGCAGTATCAAAAAAGTCATCTGTACATTTCGTTTCACCACAAACGATACTAATATCCGGATAAGTATATAAAGTGTTTTTTGGAATATGAATTCTCAGGTCGCTTCCAAATGGCATACAATTTTTTCCTTTTAGTTTTGATGCCAATTCTCCAAAAACATGCGAGAAGATCATGTTGTGTTTTATGGATGCACCACTCATTGCAAAAACTTCGCCCTGGTAATATTCGTGCTTTTCAAAAGCGTTCCTTTCAACAGCCAGATATTCTGCTGCTGAAATATTTTTATAAACCGGAACCGGTTCGTTCAATTCATGTTCCATACATAAATTTAATTCTTTTTTTTAAGTTTAACGCTTTTTAAAAGAAGGTAATTAATATCAGTTTTCTTTTTTTAGTTTTGATAAATTATTTTAATGAATAGAATTACGATATTACTTTTTTGTACAATTATCTCATTTTGTACAAATGCACAACAAATTCAACAGAAATTGTCTGTAGCCATCAATCAATTGGAAAAGGACATTCAGTTTTCCCATGCCATTATCAGTTTGTATGTTGTAGATACAAAAACCGGAAAAGTATTATATGAGAAAAACAAAC
>JANOPU010000187.1:0-2276 GCA_031422055.1 Ferruginibacter sp. | reverse complement strand
AAATACGGCTTTTTAAATATATTTATCACATGGAAGCCCATTACAAGACATTACAAACGATCTATAATATCGCTAAAGAAGACCCACAACCGGAAACTTATAAATGCCGCCCAAGGGAAATTATTTTACGTCAGTTTCAGGATTGGGGTATTATTCAACAGCACCTGAAATTATTGGAAGAAGAAAGAATGGTAATTACCAGTCAGGAAGATACCATTGTTATTTGCATCACTTCTTCGGGTATTGACAAGATAAAAAAATCCGAGAAATTTATTTTGGAAGATTAATTTTACCACTACACTGAGTATAATATTATAGCTATTGAAAGCTAAATAATTTGTTTGTCAAATAGATTAATTGACAGACATTTCTGTAAACCAGATATTTTCTTTTCAAAAAAGTACTGAATACACAATATGCACATCCTGCAGTACTAATCCGAACTTATCTTCCTTATCTGTTTCATCCGGTTATCAATAATACCGAATATAAACAGTATTTAGTCTAAAGCAACTTTAGGTCGGTATAACTTTCTTAAAAACAATTCCGAACATTTATTTTGCATATATGTACCAAAATAAATACGGTTCAGGGATATATAAATTATGTTAAAAGATGATTTGAAGCCACTTAAATGATTCAGAATGTAATGTATGGTACTAACTACCCATTTGCCTCAATAGTGCATTACTCTTGAATTTAAACAAAAGCTTAATTCTATTGTTATAAAATCCTATTCTAAATTATTAAATGCAACGAGTGAAAAATTACATAATCATAATCGGTTTCTTTTTATCAGCTACTGCTACGTTTGCGCAAAAAGTAAGTAGTGTTACAGGAGTTGTAATTGACAAATCAACACAACAACCGCTTAATGGGGCTTCAGTACAATTAGATGGTACTGCGAAGGGAATTATTGCAGACAGCCTGGGTAAATTCAGAATTACAGACATTCCTGTAAAAACCTATAATTTAGTAATCAGTAAAATTGGTTTCAAAACATATACGGTGTATAATATGGTTGTAAACAGTGGTAACGAAAATGTTTATACAATAGAGCTTGAAGCAGAAGCAGCCTTACTGAATGAATTGATCATAAAAGCTAATAAAAGAACAGTAAGAGCTGCCACTTTAGAAACACCTCTGAGTGTACAGCGTTTAACTGCAGAAGAAATAAAAAGTAATCCGGGTGGTAATTTCGACATCAGTAAAGTAATTCAAACCCTTCCCGGTGTTGGTGGTGGCCAACAGGGCGGTAGTTTCCGGAACGATATTATTATTCGTGGGGGAGCTCCTAATGAAAATGTGTTTTATTTGGACGGTATTGAAGTACCCGTAATTAATCACTTTCAAACACAGGGCAGCAGCGGTGGGCCACAAGGAATTTTAAATGTAAGTTTTATTGAAGATGTAAAATTGAGTTCTTCGGCTTTTGATGCCCGTTATGATAATGCATTAAGTTCTGTATTTCAGTTTAAACAAAAAAATGGCAATCCCAACAGGTTGCAGGGAAATATAAGGTTGAGTGCAACAGAAGCGGCATTGACTTTGGAAGGGCCGCTGTTGAAAAATAAAAAAACAACATTCCTTGCATCAGTTCGCCGTTCATATCTTCAGTTGTTGTTTCAGGCAATTGATTTACCAATACGACCTAATTTCTGGGATTTTCAAACAAAAATTACCCATCAAATTGATAAAAAAACAACCCTTACTTTTTTAGGCATTGGTGCAATTGATGAATTCCGTTTTGCAGAACCTAAAGAAGCTTCTCCAGAAAAATTATATACTATTAACTCCAATGTTTTAGTAAATCAATGGAATTATACGATCGGGGCATCCTTAAAAAGAACAATTAAAAATGGTTTTTGGAATTTGGCGTTAAGCCGTAATGATTTTAATAATGATATTGAAAAGTATGAAGACAATCAAAACCCAACAGCTGCCAGTAAGTCTTTAGATATTGTTAGTTCCGAAACAGAAACTAAACTCCGGTTTGATGTAAATAAAAATATAAATGGTTGGAAGATAGCATATGGTGCTTCCACTCAATTAGCGGATTATTCCAACACTACCTTTAGTGTAATCCGTAAAGAAATCCAAGATGCCGGTGGTACTATTGTACAACCTGCGGTAATTGTAAATTTCAACAGCCCCTTAAATGCATTTTTAAGATTGGGTGCTTTTGTACAAGTTGGCAAACGCTTTTTTAATAACAGGCTTGGCGTTAGTGCAGGTGTTCGTACAGACATGAACACATTTACCACAGATGGCATGAA
>JANOPU010000186.1:0-35202 GCA_031422055.1 Ferruginibacter sp. | reverse complement strand
TTCTTTTAATTCCGTGGTGCTTAACAGCAATGACCTGGATAAATACCTGGGTATCTATTCCAGCAATGACATCCCTTTAAAACTTACTATCACAAAAGACAATGCAACGTTATTAGCACAGGCTACCGGCCAGTCTTCTTTTCCACTGGAAGCATCTGAGAAAGACATTTTCAAATTCGACCGGGCAGGTGTTGTGATAGAATTCAACCCGGCCAAAAACGAATTGACATTAAAGCAAGGGGCAGGAACTTATTTGTTTACAAAGGAAAAATAGGCAGGTTTGAGGTTTCTCCCATGGTCATTGTCCTCACTGACCATGTAAAAAATTTAAATAGCCCGGCCCTTAAGGACCGGGCTATTCTATTCATAAAAACTGCAGGCTCGCTTTCACAACATCTTCCATAGCTGTTGGCAATTCATTTGAAGTCCATGGATGGCTTCTTCCAAAAACATGATCGCTTTCTACGGTAAATAATGTTGCAGCAGGTTGCCATTTTTGCAATTCATAAGCCTTTTCAACCGGAACGGCTGTATCTATTGTACCGTGACATATAAGTATAGGAATTTGTAAACTTGTTATAGCTTTTTGTATATCCAGTTTTTCCTCGTTTTGCATATAATCTTCATACAACTGGTAATACATTGGCATTTGTTGTTTGGTACGACTGTTGGCATAATACTGAACCCCTGTTTCTTTCCATTCATTTATTTTATCTGTAGGCCAGTTACCCCAGGGTGTTTTACACTCACTGATACCTGCCCACGTAATTAATTTTTTTACCCGATCATCATTTGCCGATTGCAGTATTGAAATTCCGCCTCCCATGCTATGGCCGATCAAATAAACCCGGTTGCTATCAATAGCAGTATGATAAACATTCATCGGATCACAAACCCAGTCAATGACCAACTGAAGATCTTTCAACTCTTTTGAATAATTATTTTTACCAAAAGCTTCCAGGTCAACAAATTCTTCCGGGTGTTCGGGACTTGTACCATTGTGAGAAAAATTAAATTTTACAAATACATATCCGGCAGCAGCAAATTTTTTTGCTACCAGGTCAAAATTACCCCAATCCTTAAATCCATTGAATCCATGAGCATAGATCACAACAGGATTTTGTTCATTTTCATTTTCAAAAAAAATATCGAGGGCAACCGGCTTTTGATCTGTTCCGGGTATGATAAGATTTTTTATACAATGCATGTTCTTGAAATTACATGATCAGTAAAATTAAACTACCCACTTGAATATAAATTCATCGCTATTGTAATGGCAATAATAATTAATGCAAACAAATGTAGCGATCGTAATTTAAATTTTTCTTTCTTCCATGATATCATGATCAATACCGGTAAAATGAACATGAGTAATAAAGCCGGAAACCACAAGATCTCAAAAATGGCTCCAACCAAAGCAAAATGATATACATTGATCACATTACTAAGGATCCAGAAAATTAAAATGAATAAACTAAGCAAAAAGTATCGTTTGCTTGTCTGGTTTTTTTTAATAGCTACAAGTTGATTTGTCATTAAGATGGAATTTTTGCCAAGGTTTGTGAATCCTGAAACAAAGAGTTCTGTTAAGGTACTGTTTTATTGTATTTTATAGAAAAGGAAGAATCATGCTTAGTTTGTTAATATGAAAGAAGTTCAGTCATTTTTAACCAGTTTATTTCATTGAAAGTGGCTATTTTTTTAATTTGCAAGTAATTCAATAAAAAAATTCAACAGCGGGGCAACATAACGGAAAAAGAGAGAATCTGTATATTTATGCCATAAAAATGGTTCTTTCAATTTACTCATTTTAACAGCCGTTTTAAAAAAAAATACATTTTATATGAAATCAAGATTTTTGCCACTATTAGCACTGATGTCTTTATACGGTATGATTTTTTTTAGTTCCTGCCAAAAAAACATCGATGATACTATTTTCACTCCGCTTCCGCAACCAAAATTTGCCATACCAGGAGCATCCCCTGTTAACGGATCTGTATGTGGAATTGTCGTTGATGAAAATGACATTCCGGTTGCTTCCGCAGAAGTAACCTATTCAGGTATAATTTACCAGGCAGATGCAAAAGGTTTTTTTGATATAAAAAATGTAGTGCTGGATAAGTATGTATCTACAGTTACTGTAAACAAAACAGGTTATTTTAAAGCTATACGCTCCTTCTCTGCAAATGCCACCAGGAACTATCTTTCTATTAAACTGATTCCAAAGACACTAGCTGGTAATTTCAGCGCTTCAACCGGTGGAGGGGTTAGTTTATCGAATGGAGCCAGCATCACATTTCAAACAAACAGCATTATTGTAAAAAGTAGCGGAGCTGCTTATACAGGGTCTGTAAAAGTATATGCTTCTTATATTGATCCAACCAGTAATGATTTTAGTGAAAGGGTTCCTGGTAGTATGATGGGCCAGGATTCTGCCAATATGTTTATTTTGCAGTCAACCGGCATGATCGCCGTAGATCTGGAGTCACCAACCGGTGAAGCACTGCAGTTAGCAACAGGTAAAACCGCTAATATAAAACTTCCCATCCCTTCATCTTTAACAGGAAAAGCTCCTGCAACGATCAACACCTGGAGCCTTGATGACCGTGGCGTTTGGAAAAAAGAAGGCCTGGCAACAAGGAACGGTGATCTGTATGATATGCAGGTAAGTCATTTTTCATTCTGGAACTGTGATGTGCCTGTAAATGCCATTTATCTTACCATTCATCTAATAAATCAGAACAATCAACCACTATCCAATACTTTAGTTAAATTGACTATTCCAAACAATAACAGTTGGTGGGCTACTACTTCTGGAAGAACTGACAGCCTTGGAAATGTTTCAGGATTGGTACCATCTAACCTTACCCTTTTGATGAAAGTGTTTCCAAATGGATTCAATTGCCCCACACCTGCACACACACAAAACATTGGTCCCTTCAGCATTGATACAACTATTAATATATCAGCAAATATTTCCCCGGCTCAATCTATAACAGTTACGGGTACTGCAAACGCCTGCAACAATCAGCCCATACCAAACGGTACAGCCATTATTTATACCGGAACTTACGGAGCAACTTATACCACAATTATAAATGGAATTTATTCCGCAACTATATTACAATGTAGTGCCTTAACCTCTGTATCTGTTCGTGTTTTCGATTTCAATACATCAGCCCAAGCATTATCTGGAAATGTTCCGGTGAGTGGCAATCCGGTAACAATACCCCTGCTTACAGCCTGTAACCCATTACAAACAGCAACATATAATATCATAGGCTGCCAGGGTAATTCCGGTAGTTATACTGTTGGAACAGCTCTAACCGGGAATAACGTCATTTCGCTTAATATTAATGTTTTAACTCCGGGTATTTACAATATAACAACAAACAACACGAATGGAATGGTTTTTTCTGCATCGGGTACTTTTACCAATGCCGGTGTTCAAACAATTGTATTGCAGGGAAGCGGTACACCTGTTACGGGAGGATGGTTTACTTTTAATACAGGCTCAAGTCCAGCACTTGGATGTAGTGCCTCGATATTTGTTTCAGCGGCCGCAACCAATCCGGCTGTATTTACATTAGGTGGTCCAGGAGGCTGTAACGGAACCACTACCGGTACGTATTTTGTGGGCGTTTCTCTGGATTCAACATATACTATTACCCTTACCGTTAACGTTACATCTCCTGGTACTTACAATATCAATACCGGTAATAATATCAATGGAATTAATTTCAGTGATACGGGTACCTTTTATAGCACTGGGGTACAAGCAATTACATTGTACGGAAGCGGGGCTCCAATAGCAGATGGTGCCTATACATTCCAGGCTCAGGGCGGCGGTGCTGTTGCTTGTACATTTGTTATCAATGTTTTCCCACGAAATGCTGCATATACTTTTACAGGCGCACCCGGGAATTGTACTGGAGTGCAGGTAGCAGGTTCCTATATGAGTGGAACAGCGCTTAATACTCAAAATACAGTGGTTATTAATGTAAATGTTACTTCTACAGGCCCTTATTCCATCACCACGAATCCTGCAAATGGAATTTCATTCGCGAGAACAGGATCTTTTACAACAACAGGACAGCAAACGGTTGTTTTATTAGGGTCAGGAACGCCGGTTTCACCAGGGGTAAACAACTTTGTTATCACTGGAGTAGCAGGAACACAAGGCTGCAATTTTACCGTTACTACCAATTAACAAGATTCAAAAGAGAAATGAGTTACCTGAAATCCTGAGTTTTAAAACTCAGGATTTTTTATGCCAACACTTCGATATAATAGGATAATTTCATTCATATTCAATCCATTGTGTTAAAAGATAAAAACTATTTTAAAATAAATGGAAAAAAGTTATGAATTAATAAAAACGGATATTATGTTTGTACTGCTTATCACTCTGAATATCTCACATTCCTCTGAATTCCACCAATTCGATAACCCCCTGTTATATTTATACCACAAGGTTTTCCTTTTCCTTTGAATACCCGCAATTCAATAGCTTCAGGCTTTATTTACATTTTACTACTATTATAAGTTTTCCTTTTCCTTTGAATGATTAATCAGCAATTGCTTACCACATAGCTGTATAGGTGATCCTCTATTCACATTTAATTACTTCTAAAATCACCACAATGAAAAGGAAATTTACATTTGCTATTGCATTATTATTCTCATTGAATAATCTATCTGCACAACTTACTCAAACATGTTTTTCAGAAGACTTTAATTCAGGCACTACGGGATGGACCTACGGACAAGGTGCCAGTGAGGGTGGCTATACCAGCCCCGGCACCGGTTGTACTAATAACACTGGTATCATTACTCCCGGTGTTGGCGGAAATAATCCGGCAAATATCAAGACACCCAATTTTACCTCAACAGGAGCCTTAACATTACAAATAGCTTTTGATATTTTCTGTGTCAACGCTAATTTAAGTTGTAATACCTGGAAGGATTTCGAATGTCCTACTTCTATAGATGTATTTTATTATGTTGGCGCCACGAAATATACAGGTATTACCGATCTGATATTACCGGCAAACGGTCCTTTACATTCTCCAACGATTAGTTTTAGTTTTTCTGTTGGGAATACTTTACCTGTGGGAACTATTTACCGGTTAGAATTGGCCTTTAAACCAAAAAGCGGTATTGGAAATTGCGGCCAGCCGGGAACAAAATATATACTGGATAATTTTAAAAAGTGTGAGATCACCTGTATCAATTGTGGTTTAGACGCCATGAATGATAATACGTGTTTGCAATCCAATTATCTGGATATTCTTTCAGGAGATCTTTCAACCAACGATCAGATATACCAGGGTGCAACTGTCACTTATTCGCTTGCAAATGGCCCTTTTGCATATGGTAATTCAACAACCGGTGGAGCAACACTTACCATAAACCCTAATGGTACATTCACCATTATTCGTACTGACCTGACAAAAACGATCTTTGATTTTACATATAAAGTATCTGATAGTTTTTTAGGAATATCAGACCTGGCTTCTTGTACCGTTTGTTTCCCTATTGGTGGAGTGTTGCCTATAATGATGAGTGAATTCAGTGCCCAGCGGAAAGATAAAACAGCCATGTTGAACTGGAAAACATCTTCTGAAATAAATGCACTCAGATTTGAAATTGAAAGAATGAGTAGCAATGGTTTTATAACGGTAGGGTCTGTAGCAGCAAAAAATAACGGCACTCCAAATATTTATTCTTTTACAGAAAATAATTCATCTGCCACAACAACACAATACAGGCTTAAATTAATTGATAGGGATAACAGGTATCGTTATAGTGAGATCAGAACTGTAAAAGGAATTGGTACCCCGGCTGATTTTACAATTTCCCCAAACCCCAGCAATGGTTCAACCACGATCATAAGCACAGTTGTTTCCGGATCGGAGCGTTTTCAGATATTGGATAATGTTGGAAGGGTAATCCGTACGATCTCCGGCATTAATACCGGCAATATTAATATCACCGGTTTGCAGAAAGGGATGTTTTACATTCGCTTAACAGATCAAACTACCGGAGAACAGGTTACAAAAAAACTGGTAGTGATTCAATAAATAATTTTAGCAGTATAAAACCATAAAGCATTGGCATTAATTTGCCAGTGCTTTTTTTAGTTTTTATCAGTTCACAAACCGTTTGTATTTGTTTAGAAATCATTTGCTCTTACATAGGTTAAAATAAATATGCTTTATTCGTTTATGAGTACTAAAGTTAATAGTCAAATGAGTCTTTAGGTTTATTCAAAAAGCAAAGATTTGAAAAAGTCCGGCAAACGTAGATAAATTGAAATTACCTTTGATCTAAATCATTTAGCCTGCATATAAATGTCAACCCTGGTTTATCTTTACCAATAAATACTTCCAAAAAATGAAAGCTAATGACATAGCAAAATTGCGAAAGGATTATACATTACATTCACTGAATGAAGATGAAGTAGCCGCAACTCCCATTGCACAATTTGAAAGATGGTGGAATGATGCGGAATTATCCGAATTAGAAGAAATGAATGCCATGACATTGGCTACTACCGGTACCGATAAAATGCCAGATGCCAGAACCGTGTTGCTAAAAGCGTTTGATGATAAAGGATTTGTATTCTTCACTAATTACAACAGTTCAAAAAGCAAACAAATCGATGAGAATGGTCATTGCTGTTTATTATTCTTCTGGAAAGAACTGGAAAGGCAGGTACGTATTAAAGGTATCGCAGAAAAAATCTCACTGACAGAAAGCATTGAATATTTTGACAGCCGCCCCGATGGAAGTAAAATTGGTGCATGGGCTTCACCGCAAAGTATGGTAGTGGCAGGTAAAACATGGCTCAAAGAAACATTCGATTATTATACGGAACGTTTTAAACATGGTAACATACCTAAGCCGCCACATTGGGGTGGTTATCGCGTTAAACCAACTACGATCGAATTTTGGCAGGGCCGTCCAAGCCGCATGCACGATAGGATCTTATACTCGAAGACAGAAACAGAAGTATGGAAAACAACAAGGCTTGCTCCCTGAATAAAATAAACTGATCTCTTCTTTTTCCCGGTTTATTATTCAATAAACTTCTGTTCCTTCGGGGTTCCAGTCGATACTTTGGAAAGGCTAGGCATAAAAAAGGGGACAAAATAGAAATTAAGTCCCGTTTTAGTATCTAACGATCTTGAGAGATCATGATCTTTAGATCCAATGAAAAACCGATACAAAGATGCATTCATCATTTTACATGACCATTACAAGATTCACAGTAAGAGTTACATAATTACCATGTTACATTTATAAAAGTTATTTTTTTAATATTTGTCATTATTTACAATGTAATATTTGATTCCACCTATAAAGGGTTTCCTCAACAAACAATAATAAATTGCTGATGAATATTTCAGTTGATTTGTAAACTGACGGAGTGTAAGTGTAATATTATTACGTAGACCAACCCGAAGTGTGGTATATTTTATTTACCAGGCATTGATGGCCTTACTTCTATCTTACTGGGTAATGTGCGGGGGTTCATCTGTAACATATCTGCAACAAGTTGTCCAATGTCTTCGGGTTGAATTTTCCATGCATCAGTATCACCTGGAACATGATTATTAAAATAGGTAGCTACAGAACCAGGCATAATAGTAGAAACCTTTATGCCGTATTTTCTCAGATCCAGCATAACAGCCTGTGTAAAACCGACCAGACCAAATTTACTTGCATTATAAGCGGCACCGTTCTCAAAAAAATTCGTGCCGGCAAGACTTGCAATCGTAATAATATATCCTTCCGTTTTTTTTAAAGGATCAATGCAAGCCTTTACACTATGAAAAACGCCTGTAAGGTTGGTATCAATCGTTTCATTCCAGTTTTCTTCTGTTAAGTCGTCGATGGCGGCAAAGTGACCCACACCAGCATTGGCAATCAACACATCCAGTTTTCCAAAATAGCCGGTTATTGTTTTAACAGCTTTTATTTCTGCAGCAAGAGAGCTTACATCAGATTCCAGGGGTAAAATTTTATTGTCATCATTACTCAACAAGGCAGCCGCTTGTTTGGCTGATTCAATTGTACGGCTACTGATAGCTACTTTCATACCATTTTCAAGTAAGATCTTTGCAATACCAAATCCAATACCCTTGCTCCCCCCGGTTATATATGCTACTTTATCTGTAAGGTTATTTTTCATACTAATATATTTTATTAATCATTGGCTTGTAATGAATAAAGATACTAACAATTGCAGAAGTAGTTAAGCCAAATGGTCTGAGTTTGAAAGAATCGGCAGTTGATAGCTTATGAATGTTACGGCCTGTGAAGAATATAACCAGGACTCATAACTATAATTATTTTGCTAATCTATAACAAGGTATTTTGCATTTAATCATTATCTTTTACACCTCATAAATTTTACGCTCTGTTAAAAACAGAAACCATACAGAAATGAAAATTCCAATACTGATTATTTTTATTTTTTTTACTCATGCTACAAATGCTGCCGGTGATCAATACTATGTGAAAGTAAATGACCATTTTAAAGATACCCTTATAAGACCTGTATTACCATCAAAATATGGCATTAAGAATAATGGAACATTGATCAGCATGGCAAATCTCAATACCTGGCTTTCTGAATGCAAAAGAACAGAGAGCACTGTTTATTTTCCTGCGGGTACCTATTTATTACCGCCGGATTTTCAATTTAATTTTGGAAATACAGATCTGTCAATCGTGGGTGATGGGCCGGATAAAACAATACTTACAACGAATAATGGGCCCGCTTCCAATTTTGGTATCCCTGAAAAATTAGATCTGACTAAACAAAAACCGACAAAAGATGCTGTTTACCAGGTTGATATTACTGCGTATTCTCTTCATCCTGATTTTGCATCGCATACAGGAATTACACTGGATTCCTATGTTAATATTGTAAAAGGAATTGTTCTTCCAATTACATTGGCTGAAGTAAAAGCGCTGGGTTATGTAACTGAATTAGATGCAACAGGGCCAGATCCGGGAATAGATGGCTTCTACGTTGTTGCCAAACATGCATCACATGATTACGGTGGTGGGTTTAAACATTTAACTCTGGATTATAACGGCACCCCTTTATACATACAGGGTACCATATTACAACGCAAAAATGCTGTTTGGAGCCGTTTCTTCTCCAGTGTGGCATTTATTTGTGATGGAAATTTTTCTGTCAAGGATATTTGTTTCAGCAATTTTAGGCCTTATCTTTTTTTACCTGCAGCAAATAATTTTATTACCAATAAAAAGAAAAAAGATCATTTTATAATTGAGCATTGCAGGTTTGAACAAACCGCCAGGATACTAGCAACAATGAGTTATGGAGGAATTTCAGATTCGCTCAACTGGTATAAAGCAAGTAACTGGTATCCAAATACCACAGAATTATTCTTTAAAGATTTCAGTATCAAAAGTTGCGAGTTCAGTTATATACACGAATCAATCGTTTGGGGTGTACCGTCATCTATGTTATACAACATAAGTAATAATAATATTCATGATTGTTATACAATTCTAAATTGCTTTTATTTGTTTCCGCAAACCAATCACTCCCTGTCAACAAAAACAAATAGTCGTTTCATTATACATGAAAATACTTTTTTACGGATACGTCTTTTAAATCCGGGTTCAGAGAATTCGGTGCATTTGATACGTACCAAAAGTAAAGGTGCTATTACTAATAATACTTTTATTGATTGTACCGGTGTTCACTTATATCTCAGCGCTGATACTAAAGTAAAGAACAATACAATTAAAACCTTTATGTCAAATTTTCCATCATCCCAAGTCCGTCCGCCTTTGATATTGGTAAAGGTTGCAAAGAATGAAATGATTACATTTTCTGAAAATAATTTTTCAATGGGCATGATGGGAAATATGGTTGCCAATGAATCTCTGGCATCATTTACATTTACAAATAATAAACTGATTGGTGCAACTTTACGGTATATCACTTCATTAACTGCAAAGGATTTAACATTAAATATCTATCGGACATATACAGTTTTTGATACGGCTGCATTTGTAAAGTTAGCAGGTGTAGGAAACATAGACCCTTTGATCCGTTTTTCAAATACAGTTTATTACAATAAAAGAAGATCCCGTTGGGAAGCAATAACAATGATACCTATGATGTACCTCTATAGTGAAGTAGATCATTTTAATGATTTTGAACAAAGCATTAAATTTTCAAACAATGAAATTGAGGCAGGTTATCTGATCAGGATTCAAAAAAAGGTATTTACAAAAATCAAATCTGTAGTTTTTGAAAACAACCGGATACAAAATTGTACAGGTCTTCTGGCAGCCAATGACAACAGCGTTATTGAATCATTTAAGTTTACTGGAAATACGATAAAAAACGGCAGTTTACAAATGACAAGCCTTGGTAATGTTTCAACATCTGTAAGTGCTTTAAACATTTCCGGGAATAGATTTTATAATGACTTTCCGGGTTCCTGTTTTTTTGCATCAAAAGAATCTTTGAAATTTGAAGATAATGTATATATAAAAAATGACTCTTTTAACACTAAAGCAATAGCCGGGTTATCTTCTCCTGATTATTCTATTAATTTAAAAGGTTACAAAGGGCAGCAAATGATCATCAGAGGAAACAGGTTTATTGCTGAACTGACAAAAGTTGGAATCATTCAAATTACCAACCCGGATAAAGTAACTATTACGCATAATATATTTGACCTTAGTATTCCTTTTCGGCAGTCCGGAATGGAAAAAATAAGACATGCCATAAATTTTAAAACCACAGAACCGGTCTCACTTATTAAAATTTATAGAAACACATATTTACCAGAAGTAAGCAAAGAAAACTACCTGGTGAGTTTTGATAACAGTTATTCAACCATTCATAAATTTATTAATAAAGGCAACCGTGTTTTAGAAAATGAAAATGCTATAATAAAAACAGTTTTGGCAACCAACAAATATTTTACAAATTATATAAATAGAAAGAATTTATTTACGGATAAGGAAATAATATTGTCAGTACCAAACAGCATTAATAATTCTGAATAAATATCCGGGGATATTTTATTTCTTAAAAATTTTAATGCTACCCAGGTTACCCCCTGATCCATTTTCAATTTTTAAGATATACATACCAGCTCCCAAATTAGCAAATGAGGTATTTATTTCGTTCACTCCAACCTTCAGGTTAATAATCTTCGTAGGTATTTTTTTACCGGTAATATCAAAAAGCAAAAGTTGTATTGACTGTACATTAGCAGATTGAATCTGTAGATGCAACAAGTCTGATACCGGGTTTGGATATAATTGAGTAATACTGATATCTTTTACAGGCATTTGAATGCTGACAATTTTCGAATATTCAAATCTGCCATCTGTATCAATTATTTTTAACCGGTAAAAACTAATTCCCGAAAAAGGATAAATATCTGCTGTGTTATATGCAGCACCAACTGTGCTGCTACCCTTTGGCAATACTTCTGTTAACTGCTGATAGCCTACTCCATCTTTACTTCTTTCTATTATGATCTTCTTTACTTGATACTCCGCGGCGGTTTTCCAATAAAGATCTACTATATCATTGTTTACTTTACCTGTAAAACTTAAAAGCGTAATCGGTAAAGGGCCGCAAACAGGCAAAGCTCCCATCCTTCCTGTCATAAATACTTTGGCCTTATTAATGATATCTGCCCAATATACCGTGGGACCTGTTGGTACAAAAGTTCCGTTACTGGTACCCCAATATTCATGATCAAGCCCTGCAGCAGGATAGAATTCATGGTAAATGGAAGTTCTGTTCAACTGTTCATTTAACTGTTGCGCCCCCCTGACATAAGTAATAGTAGGTAACCCAAACGGATAGCCTTCTGTGAACGGAACCGTTCCATCACTTGTTCCGTGAAAAAGCTGAACCGGAATATTGTTATTACTACGTATCCACGATGTATCTTTTGTGGCACCCCAGCAGGAAATGACACCCATTACTTTAGATGAAAAAGCAAAATTATTTCCGGAACAGTCTTTACAACCCAGGTTCGGTGAAGAAAAAGTACTTGCAGGTCTTTCAGTATCATCAACATAAGCTAGGCCAAGTGCCATAAATGCACCGGCACTGCTTCCCCAAACAAATATTTTATTTGTGTCAATATTATAAACCGATGCGTTTTGTTTGAAGAACCGAACTGCTGCACTTGCATCCTGTATACCACGATATACAGCCCGTTCAGAACTATTGCTGCTTAGTAAATTGAAATTTAGCCGGTAATCCATTGTAGCGGTAACATAACCGTAATGCGCAAAAGTATCACTTAATGCCTGCATATCCTCGTTCGATTTTGATCCGTTAATAAAGCCTCCTGAATGAGCAAAAAGGATCAGGGCTCTATTTGATTCAACATCTCCCTGTGGTTGAAAAATATCAAGTTTAAGATCTTGCGCAGTTGTAAATGCTTCAGAAATATAAAAAGAAGTTATTGCCGGGGCATTGCCATAAATAATATTAGATGTTTTGTTAACTGTGTTGAATATCCTGTCAAAATACCTGCATTGTGTATGACCTGTAAATGGAAAGAAAAGTAAAAGTAAAAAGTATTTCATTTTTTGGTATTTATGAATGAATATCTAATTTAGACCTATTTCTTTAAAATTATTAATAAGTTAATTGCCTGAAAAGAGGTAACCCGATCATTTAAACTAAAATAGTCAACAGGGTCATGAAACAAAAACTCCGCAGTATTTTCAAATACTGCGGAGCCAGATATTCATATTCAATATGTTAATTACTGGTCACAACAAACGCACATCCCTGAGACGATGCACCATTAGCTATAAAAGTATTAGCAGCCGGGGCAAGTGGTGTACCACTAGCAGTTAACAAAACAGTACGTACACCTGTAGTACTGAACACTCCCGATCCTGAGAATTTAAATCCATTGATAACATTTGTCATGATACTATACGCACCCACGGAAGTTACATTCAGTTGAATTGCAACTGTGTTTGGACCAATAAGCGGCACACCTGTCTGGTAAGTACCTGCAATAGTAGCACCGGTACAATTTCCGGGTGCACCTAAAATAGTATAGTCTGCCGAACCTGTATTGGTTGATGTTACACTAAACGTACATCCCGCAGCTCCATTGGCCAACATTGTAAATGTACTGGTAGTAGCCGCAACCGGCATACCCGTAGCTAATAATGACACAGTTAGTTGTCCGGTAGATGTAAAAAACCCGGAGCCTGAAAAACTAATCCCATTAATAGCGTTACCGGTACTGATATTATAAGATCCCGGGCTGGTAACATTTACCGTTAGTGTTACAAAATCGGTTGGTTGCAGCGGATAATTCACCACATAATTACCGGCAATATTAATATTTGCACAAGTACCCGGACCTCCTAAACTGAAAATGGCCGGTGGAAATTGAGTAGAGTTAACTATAAGTATTGCACCACATGATGTACCGCCTGCGGGTGTATTAACAGTATATGTTCCGGAATTTACAGGTGTCCCGGTCCCGGATAAATAAACAGTGTCCAAACCGGTGTGGGCAAAAGTACCCGATCCTGTAAATTGTATACCATTGACCGGAAGGGTTGTAAAATTATATGTACCTGTTGATAATACACTTACAATTAGTGCCATATAATTTGTTGAAATGAGTTGTATACCCATAGTATATGTTCCAACAACAGTACAGTTATTCAGTGTATACCCTGCACCTTGCGATGTACCACAGGCTACCTGTGTTGGAACGGTAACAGTATTTCCGGAAATTGCTACTGTAACAGGCCCCACACTTGCTCCAGTAGTGCTGTCAACCAGCCATAAGGTAGCGGTTGAAGAGCTGGAACAATAAGGGACAGTAATGGAATAACTGCCATTAACTACCGGTGCTGTATAAAAATTATAATTTCCTATCAGTATTGAAGCTGTTCCTGTTTGCACCGGTTGCCCGTTACAGCCATTTAGGATACCGTTGACAGTTATATATTGTGATGCATTTAAGGTAACTGTTATATTTATTGTGGTATCGGTACTGAAAGGTCCAATATTTTGAGTGAATATTGGTGTAAAGCAACTAAACATATTGGCAGATATTTTCATTACAAGCCCCAGGTTTGCAGGTACCAGGCCGGCAACTGTTCCTGTACTACCGGTGATACCATGTGTTGTTGCCCACCAGGTATTGTTATTGGGTATGGTTAGTTGAACCCATGCATTGGGAAGCGGGTTATTATTCTGATCCTTAACATGAATGGTTAGATAAACCGCGTTAGCCGGCACATCACAATTCCAGAAAGAGAAATGAGTTACCTGCATGTCGTAATGGTCGCCATTTTTTGTAGCAATCCCTTCTTTTACCCAGATACCGTGGTCGTCGAGACTCCAGGTATTTATGTTCAATGGTGCTTTCCCGATCAAGGATGCCGGAATCGGCATTTTTATATCCGCTTTTTTGCCGGTAGCTAACTGTAAAGATTGCCCGCCGGAAGATTCAAGATCAACTGCGATCATACCGGTAGACTGTAGCACATACATTTTGCTGGTATCTTTTCCCATCATACTGCCAGGAACAATGGCAGCAAAATCACTGCTTGTAGGATCGATATAAGATGCATAAACTTTTACAGAACCGGTATAAGCTGCACCGCTACTCTTTACAATCATGCCATTCTGAGGCAGACTGATCGAAGTACCATTCGGTAAGTTAACAATACCGCCGGTGTTTGCATCAACTGTTCCACTCAGTACCTTAGGTATCAGTTTTATTGAAAGATAATTTGTGGAAGCGGTTGCCGAAAAGGAACGAAAGGCCTTAAAATAACCAGCCTTCGTAACAGTAACGATCGTTACATATTTATCCAGTTGTGTATTATTGATTTGAAAAAACCCTTTGGTATCGGTTTGGTAGGTATTTCCTGAAAGCACCACATCAGCATTTTGCACCGGGTTGTTATTTTCATCCACGACAATTCCGGTGATTCTTCCGGTAACCGGCGAAGCAGCCGGGATAGAAAAACCAGGAAAGTCAACCGGTGGAGTAACTGCGGAATCAATATCTTTTTTACAGGAAATAAAGATAATGGCACCGAAAAGAAATAATAATACGTGTAATTTTTTTGCACTCATTTTGGTTGTTTTGTTTTAATGCCTTTTATAAGTTAAAAGGGACTCTAAGTTACGGGGTTTTTTGCAAGAAACTTTAGCTAAGGAATAAAGCCCTGAAATACCTTTTACCAACTTTAAATTAATTCCATCTGTTAATTCGTTACATTTATTTTTTAAAAACTATCTGCATGATTAAACGAATAATATTTTTCCTGTTTTGCACTATCAGTATGGTCACCTTTAGTAACGCCCAAACGGATTATAGTAATTATGCACAACAATCACAACGTATCGCTGCTTTGTCAAAAACATATCCGCAACTGGTAAAAACAAGATCACTTACCAAAACAGCCGGTGGAAAAGATATATGGCAGGTAACCATCGGAACCGGCAACACCGAAACCAAACCCGCAATAGCTATTGTCGGAGGTGTTGAAGGCAATCATTTGTTGGGAACAGAATTAGCCATCGGCTTTGCAGAAAATTTATTACAAGGAAGTAACAATGATAGTATAAAAGCCTTGCTGAATAAAACAACGTTTTATATTTTTCCCAATATGAGTCCGGATGCAATGGAACAATATTTTGCAACCACCAGATATGAGCGGCAGGGTAACGCAACTGATACGGATGATGACCGTGATGGGAAAACCAATGAAGATAAATATGAAGATCTGGATGGAAATGGAAAAATTACCATGATGCGGATAATCTCAGCAACAGGTGAATACAAATTACATCCTGAAGATGCCAGGGTGTTGGTAAAAGCTGATGCAAGTAAAGGAGAGAAAGGGATTTATATGATATATAGCGAGGGACGGGATAATGATAAGGACGGGCAATTTAATGAAGATGATGAAGGTGGAGTGTGGTTCAATAAAAACTTTACTTACCGTCATCCGGATTTTACAGTTGGTGCCGGTGAATTTCCTGTTTCAGAAAATGAAAATCGTTTATTGCTGGATAATTTATTTGAGTTGTTCAATATTTATACGGTTGTAAGTTTTGGTAGTAACAATAACCTGTCTTCCCCGCTCTCTTATAATTCAACATTAGCCAATCAAAAGATAACAGCAGGATGGCTGGAGCAGGATGTAAAACAAAACAGCATGGTTTCTGAATTGTATAATAAGATCATTATTCTTAAAGATTCCTCAAAAACAACTTCACCCGGCGGCGATTTTTTTTCCTGGGCATATTATCATTATGGCCGCTACAGTTTTAGTACACCGGGATGGTGGGTACCAAAAGCAAAACCTGATAGTGCAAGAAATGAAAAAGCATTTACTGTAAAGGATTCTATTGCCAATTATTTAAGATGGTCTGGCCAACAAGGAATCAGCAATAATTTCACTGAATGGAAAACCATTCAGCATCCCGACTTTCCAAACCAGCAGGTGGAAGTTGGCGGTATTGATCCGTTTGTGTTGATCAACCCTCCTTATAAAATGGTTCCTGACCTGGTAAAAAAGCACAGTGCGTTTTTGGTGAAACTTGCAACCTGTCAGCCTGAACTGGATATCATTAATATTAAAACCGAAAAAGTAAGTGATCTTGTTACAAGAATAACTTTGGATATCATTAATAAAGGAGCCCTGGCTACACACACAAAACTGGGAGAAAAAAGTTATTGGGTAAAGCGTATAAATGTAAAAATGAATACTACCGGAACTATACTCAGTGGTAAAAAAATACAGGTTTTAAATTCCCTGGAAGGGTATAGTACACAACAATTATCCTGGTTGATAAAAGGATCAGGCAAAGTAACTGTTGAGACAGGAAGCCCTACCACAGGAAGTAAAAAAATTGAACTCAGTTTGTAATATTAAAATGAAGATCATGAATGTTTCAATAAAAAATATCATTATTATTTATCTCTGCTTAATATCATTTGCATCAACGCAGGCACAAACAGCAGATCAGATATTTAAGGCTTCTGGTAGCCCGTTTAATCCGAAAGTTTCCATTAGCTGGAACAAATATTATGATTATGGTGGTATCACAGAAATATGTAAAAAAATATCAGCTGCTTATCCTGATCTGGTAAAACTGGAATCAATTGGCAAATCTTTTAAAGGAAAAGATATGTGGGTTTTGACGATCACTGATTTTAAAAAAGGGAATGCAGAAAAAAAACCGGGAATTTATATTGATGGTAATATTCACTCAAACGAAATTCAGGGATCTGAATTTGCATTATACACTGCATGGTATTTGACAGAAACATTTGCTGATACTAAATTTATCCGGGAATTATTAGCAGATAAAACTTTTTATATTGTTCCTACCATTAATCCTGACGGGCGTGACAGTTATTTTCATGAAGCCAATAATGGCAGTACACCACGAAGTGGCGTGATCCCGGTAGACAATGACCGTGACGGGTTGATAAATGAAGATGGATTTGATGACCTGGACGGAGACGGTAATATTGTTAATATGCGTCGCAAAAGTTCAAATGGCCGGTATCGTATTGATCCAACGCACCCCAACCGGATGATTGCAGTGGGACCGGATGAAAAAGGCGACTATGAATTATTGGGGCAGGAAGGCTTCGATAATGACGGTGACGGACAGGTGAATGAAGACGGTTATACATTTGAATATGATCCCAACCGTGATTGGGGATGGGGATGGCAACCAAATTATATCCAAAACGGTGCATACAAATATCCATTCTCCATACCCGAAAACCGCAACGTAATGAATTTTGTAATGTCGCAGCACAACATTGCTGCAGCACAATCTTTTCATAATGCCGGCGGCATGATATTACGGGGGCCGGGAGACCCTAATGACCTGATTACATATAATGCACAGGATCTGCAGGTATATGATGCTATTGCAAAAAAAGGAGAAGAGTTGATACCGGGATATCGCTACTTAATAGTATATAAAGATCTTTATAGTGCATATGGTGGTGAGCTGGATTGGTTTTATGGAGGCCGTGGCATTTACACTTATTCAAATGAATTATGGACACCGTATTTGATGTTTAATAAAGAACCGTCATCTGACGGATCTACATCATACCAGTTTGACCGTTACTTATTATTTAAAGACGCATTTGTTGACTGGCATGAATACGATCATCCACAATACGGAAAGATCGAAATTGGCGGATTCAAAAAGAATTTTGGTCGTGCGCATCCGGGATTTTTATTAGAGAGTGATGCACACCGCAATATGGCGTTTACTATTTATCATTGTTATCACACACCTAAACTACAGGTTGATTCCATAATGGAAAAAGAGTTGGGTGATGGCCTGAAAGAAATTACGGCTGTTATTTCAAACCGGCGATTGATGCCAACCCACTCGAGTCAGGATTTGAAATATAAAATTGAAAGACCGGATTATATTTCTTTAACCGGAATAAAAGTTATTGCGGGCATGGTAGTAAATAATGCCGACCTGAATATCAGTACGGAACAAAAAAATGATCCGCAAACTATTGAAGTACAAAATATCCCGGGTTTGGATAAAGTAATAGTAAGATGGATAACACAAGGAAGCGGAAGATATACTGTTACGGTTGATAGCCGTAAAGGAGGAACACAAAGTAAAACAAAATAGAAAATCAGAAAATTCTTTTCTTCCTGTTTATACAGCATTGTTGGTTGCCTGACCAACAACAAGTATTTAATGAACGACCCATTATCAAAGCTGCTTGAAATTTTTTTGATTAAATTTATTTACACTAAAGACCTCTTTGATATTTAATGTAAATAATATATTACCTTTCTATATCATTTAACTTAAACCAACATTATTATGAGTATCAATTTTAAAATGCCGGTTTTGCTCGGTATTACAGCCATGTTTTTTACTGCCTGTTCCACACCGGCAACAGAAACAAAAACAGTTGACGTTGAAAAAGTAAAAACAGAGATCCAGGCAATGGAAGATGCCTATGCCGCAGCAGAAAAAGCAAGAGATGTTAATGGCGTTGCTGCTTATTATGCAGATGATGCAACCAGTTATCCAAGGGAAAAGGCACCCCAGGTAGGTATTGCTGCCATAAAAGAAGGTATTGCAAAAGGTTTTGCAGGCGACAGTACAAAAAATTACAACGTATATAAAGTGGTTGACATTTTTGCTGAAGGAAATATGGTTGTAGAGATAGGGTCATGGAACAGAATGGATAGTGCCGGAACAAATATAGGTAACGGACATTATTTGTCTTACTTCCAGAATCGTAATGGTAAATATGTTTGTGTAAGGGATATGAGTGTTACGTCAAATCCTCCTAAAGCAGCAATGAAGCCATAGAATAATATTTTCAATAAATTTAATACCATGGGGTCTGTTGTGATACAGCCTCCATTTTTTTGTCATTTTTTCCCTATTTGATGTCCCTGATCTTAAAATATTTTCGTGCGCTTTTTTTAAAATCTCCAGGTTGATGAAGAGGAGATACAAAACAATGGATTAAACCCAGATTTTACAATTGAAATCTATTACGAGAAAAAAATGCTTCAAACACAGGCATTTGCTTGATTTTTTGATCTCTCCATAGTTCACTATGATTTCGTCCAAAAAATCTGCCCGAATACCTGTCTTTATTGCCTTTTTTTCTCTCATTACTATTTCAACTGCAAAATCCGGGTTAAACTGTAGCCCTTTCTAATTTCCAAATTTATTCCATCGATAAGTTAGTGTAAAAATAAAATAACGAGCAATTTGTATTGTACGAGTATCGATGATGCTGTTACCACTTACCTGCCTGGTAAGTGAAAAGTTTTGGTTTAAAATATTGTAGCCTGCTAAACTTAAATACAAACTTTTCTTTTTCAAAAGTTTTTTTTGAATTGAGGCATTTAAAAGATTGATGTCATTATTTAAAGAAGGGTCAAGCCCCCGGTTAATGATTTTTTCAAAATCATATTTTACAACAAAGTTGTAGGGAAGATCCATACTAATATTGCTACTGATTGTCAATGCAGAAAAATTAGAATTATTGGCCTGGGTTATTAAATTTCTGGTGGCTGTAAGTGAATAAAAAGCCTCCATTCCAAACTCAAGCCATTTATTGTTTTTATATGCAAACTCAATACCTTGCGCAACAAACCAGTTCTTTCCGTTTTCTTTTTCACTATTAACAAGTATAGCATCATGATTATAATTGAAAGAACCATTTAGCTTAACAATGTATTTATTTTGACAAAATGATTTTGAATATGTATAAAATCCGTTGATACTGTAATAGCCATTTAAGTTTTCGGGTCTGCTCAGCTGCGCTCCACTTGTATCTAATAAAATGGTATTATTTACAATTTTGTTTATTACAGTATTAAATCCAAGATTGGAGAATATGCTGCTGCCGGATTCAAAGTTGAAACTATTGTAAGAAATATTTAAATTGTTTGTAAACTCTGATTTAAGATCGGGATTGCCTTCTTTTTGAAATTGCTGATTTGATATATCTCTCACGGGTTGTAATAGTGCTGAAACTGGCTGAAGGGTATTGCCCCGGTAGCTTATAATTAAATTTTTTGATCGAGAAAAAGAAAAGTTAACCCTAGCTAAAGGTGATACATTTAATGTTCGCAGTGGCATATATAAAGTATCTTTTTCATCGGAATAATTTTCAGAATTAACAGGCATTAAGGTTATCCCAATTGTATAGTTATATTTTTTTTTGATGGTTCTGAAATCCAAACCAATATTGTTACTTTTAAACCGATTCGTAAACTGGTTACTGAGAGTGGAATCGTAAACATAGTTGTTTGATCCGAAACCAGGTACAAAAACATTCCTGTCATTGTTTGACTTTGAAAAATCATGCAGGTATGACAAATCAAGATACCTGTCTTTTGAAACGGGTTCAGAATAGGTAAAGGAAAAACTGTAATTATAGCCTTTACTTTTTTGAGAAATCTGCTGATCTTGTGTACTATCATGGAATCCACCTTGGGTATCAAATATCCTCATAAAGGATGGGCGGTATGTTTCCACATTTGACCGAAGAAAAGAGGGGTTAAGGCTTATTGAAAGATTTCTTCCTTTTTTATAAAAATACCGATTGTATAAAATATTTATTCCAATATTTGGTGAACGCATTTTACCGGAATCATTGTTATATCCTTCACTTGCCTTATCAGAATTTCTGAGCATATTAAAATCAGTATTATTAATGTTAGTGCTGTTGTTAAAAAATATTTCAGGACTTATTTTTAGAAAACTCATTGAATCGGGATATAATTCAAAGTTTAAGTAAAGCTGGTGATTATTTCCTCTATTTGCATAATCATACTGCTGGTTTTTATAGTATGTTTCTGTGGGATATATATTTTGCAGGTACTGTTCACGAAATCCCTCCGTTTTCCGGTTGTTATAATTATAACTACCATAAAATGAATTCCTCTTTCCATAATCAATTCTGTAATTAACACCTGCAGTATGTGTAGTGGTTATACCATCAGGTACCCCGCTGTTATTCTGTATAATGCCCGTGTTTGCATTAGTTCCGCCAGCTCCGCTATTCCCCATAGTAGATGATCCAAATAAACCGTTATTTGCTTTCCCGGTAATTACATAACCATTATTAATGTTATTGGAATTGCCATAAATCGAAAGTTGTGATTTTTTTGAAAAAAAATTTGTGCTGAGCTTAGCCAGATAGCTGTTGGAAGAACCATAACCTGCAGTAGCATTTCCAAACATACCGTTGCTTTTATCTTTTTTTAACTGCAGGTTGATTATTTTAACCGGGGCTTCCGTTTTAATTCCTGATTTGGCGGCTGCATCACCATAGTCATCAATTACCTGTATTTTATCAATGATATTTGCTGGCAAATCACGGGTTGCCATTTTAATATCAGATCCAAAAAAATCTTTACCGTTTACTTTTACTTTATAAACTGGTTTACCCTGTGCAGTTACTGCCCCGTTTTTACTAACTTCTATTCCCGGCAATTTTTTTAAAATATCTTCAACAGATGCATCTTCTTTTACATTAAATAAACCCGCTTTATATTCTATAGTATCCTCCTTTATAAGAATGGAAGACACTGTTACTTCAACATTTTTTAATAATTTAAAATCGGGCCTGAGTATAAGTTCGCCCAACTGAATATCTGTGGTTGTTTCAGTAAATTTGAAGCTCTTTTCATATATTTCAAATTCTGGTGAAGTAATAATAATATTGAATACAAAAGAATTGAAAGGGGAAAAGCTAAAGTTTCCTTTTTTACCGGATACAGTATATAGGGTATCTGTAGAACCGGGTATAAATAATTTAATGGATACAGCGGATACTGGATTATGTGCAGTATCAGTTATTTTTCCCAGTACCTGTTTTTTATTTTGAGCATGTGAGGGTATAGAAAAAATAAAAACTAAAAGCAATAATATGTAAAATAATCTGCTGACCATTTATATGGTTAAAATCATTACTAAAAAAAGGGGGCGGAGGAAACTCCCCGCCCCCATAAATTAATGGTATTAATGTTAATTAATATCCTGTTACGGTTTTACTTGTATATTACCACCTTCTATTGGATTTAATCCTAATCCAAATGCTGTACTACAGCTAGGTAAACTTGGTGCAGAAAAAAGAAGAGAAATGCGGTCTGCAGTGGCATTTGATCCTTCGCCATTATCCTCAACAGTGAAAATGCATTTCCAGCCAACTCTTGCTGGGTTAACGTCATCTTTGGTAATTGTACCAGACATCTGAGCTGTATTTCCGACAACAGTAATACAATCAATATCGAATTTTAATTTAAACTCACCTCCTGTATATGTGAGTACCCCGTTCCCTTTTACGCTACCATTTGGCAAAGTATTGGCGTGGAAGGAAAAATGGCGGATCTTTTCAGCAAGTAAACTTGTTGTTCCCTGACCATTGGCTGAGCCGCCACCGGTGGTTGTTGAAGGCTTGAAAGCAGTAGCTGCAAAAAGCACTCCTAACAAAATTGTTCCTGTAAAAAAAACTTTGATTTTTTTCATTTTGTTTGATTTTTATTTGGTTAAAAAATAATTAAATAAAATGTACCTGTTTTATTAGCATTAAAAAATGATACTCCTGTTATGGTTTTGCCTAGATATTCCCGTTTGCATTATTAGAAATTTCTATTAGAAATGACCCGAAAAATCGGGTGCATTCTTAACTATTAAAAAGAAAAAAATAAATGGATATTAAAGTTGTTAACTTTTTATTGCGGAGAGGTAATATATAACTGTAATTATAAGGATATTAAAGTTGTTACTTTTTTATTGTGGAGAGGTAAATATATAACTGCAATTAAAGAGTAATTATAAGGATATTAAAGTTGTTACTTTTTTATTGCGGAGAGGTAATATATAGAATCGTTACCACTAAAGTAAGAATAGTTTTATTACTGTCCAAATAAATTTTATTTAAAAAAATATTCTGATTAACTGCAGCTTTTTTGATACCGGTTTTTGAATTTTAAACATAAATACTTGTGAAAACTACAGTTATTCCTGTTGTAACCACTCACTTTAAAACATAAATTAAAAAAAATTTAATCCGCTATTTCACATAGCAAAGCCAAGGTGCATTTTGTATTTATGTCTTAAATCCCTTGATCGATAAAGACAGAACCCCCGCATAACAATGTATTAGCATAGAAAAAGAATGTTGCATTAGAAAATAAAAATGCCCCGTAAAACTACAGGGCATTTTTAATAAAAAGTAATTCATTATTTTTTAGCAGGGAAACGTTGCATTTTTTCATCCAAAACGATCATCTTGCCATTTTTCATCTTGATATCATCAACAACATTTGCTGAATCCCATTTGCCTTTACTGTCTTGCCAAACTTGTTTGTACCACATGGTAACCCACTCTTCGCTTTTATCAGCAGAGATCACCGGTACATAATCATACATGACAATTTTTATTTCGCCATAAGTTCCCCTCAATTTATTAAACATCTTCATAGCGCTGTCCTTGCTCATTTTTTCATTCATAAAATCAAATGTCAATTCCAATGAATCGCCAGTCACCGCTTCAAGGGCAGCAAAGTCTTTATCAGCGAACGCTTTTAATCCAGCCATAGCATTCACTACATTCTGGTGGCTGCCGATCTGCCAGTCTCTGTATGGTTTTGGAAGCTGGTAAGCTAGCGGTGCTTTCGTTTCTGTTGCAGCGGGAGTTTCTGCAGGCACTTCGGCTGCGGGTGTTTCTTCTTTTTTACTGTCATTGCAACCGGCGAAGACAAAGGCTACGCAGGCTGCCATAAGGAATTGTTTCATGTTTGTTGGTTTTAATTAATTAATGAGGCCGTTAAGGTATTGTATTGATAAGTAATATCCAATTATTGAGATATGTTTTTTTGGTCGATAAATATACCTCTGTTCCTTATTCTTCCACTTCGTTCTTATCGTCATGATCCATTTGTTTTTTTTGACTTTTTTATTTTTTATACACAAAAAGTAGCTCTCAAGATAATCTGGGAGTAGGAATGATACCAAGTATAAATACGAGCCCCAAATGTTTTTTCCCAATCGCTTTCATTTATAAAATGAAAACTATATCTTGACATTGAAAAACCAATTAAATCCAATAAAAATGAAAATCTGCTTCATGGCATTTGCCATTTTGTTTACCTGTAATATATCAAAGGCACAGTTACGCTCCACCCCTTATTGCCCTGCATTCCATATCGATATCCTGGATGGAACTGTTAGTAAAATGTTTCCACAGTCGCCTTTTGGTGATATCGTAAACCGGCTTCCTTGTTATACTGAAGCTGTGGATGAATTGAATACCGGCGGTTGCGGAGGTGTGTACTTTAAAGACAAAGGTGTTTTCTTTCATACCTACCGTGATTATATTGAAATAAAAGAAAATTATATTGGTACTATAAGCATGCCCCTGATGGGTAGCGACCGTACTTTGTTATTTAAATTGCTGGGAATACCTGCTAAAAAAGATATCCGGTGGGAGTCTTACCAAATGCGATATGGTAGCCTGATATTATTTTTTAATGAGGCTGGTAAAGTAAAGAGCATCATCATTACAAGTAAGAATGCGGAATCTTTGAATTTGTGTGATGGGTAACATCGTTTTTAATTTCCGGGTCTTAATATTTTCTTTAGCAAAAAAAACAAATTCGATTGAGATAAGACCGGAAAAATAATAAATTGATCATATCAGAAAATTATTATTATATAACATTTTGTTTATTTTTATCAAAATATAAACAGTATGAAACCAAATAATTTATTCATTTTATCTAACGGAAGAGTTGCTGCAATTAATAAGAAAGACGGAGCAATCATTTGGGAAGTAAAATTGAAAGAATATCTTAGCAGTGCTATGACGCTTAGTTTCGGTCAAATAAATGTAGAAGATAATAAAATATATATTGGAGCCAGTGGTATTTTACTTTGCCTGAGCACAAAAGATGGTTCATTGATCTGGAAAAATGAATTGAAAGGATGGGGTTACCAGTTTGTAGCCATGGCCAATGTTAATAACGATGCTCTAAGTGCTGCTGCTATAAGTGCTGCCTCATCTGCGGCTGTTATTGCTGCAACTTAGATATTGTTTGGTTCGTATCCTCAACATCAATATTTGAAACGTTTTTTTTGTCAAAAGAGAGGGAAAAATCATAGAAATATATTTTGGCAAAATAAAATTAACCTGACATATATGCTGTATCAAAGATTGAAATGCTAAGTAATATGAACAGCACAATTACACTACAGGTCTTGCTTTATAGTGTATCTACTTCAAGGGTTGTTACAGATTACTTATAACCAATATTTTCATTTAGTTCAATTTTACTCTTCATAAAATTTCCACTTCCTCTACCCACTAACTTGTTATTGTCATCAAACAAGCTGGAATCTGCAATGAATAAGTTGGCAGATTTGAATTTTAAATTTCCAACTGATCTGATGACACCCGAGGTAACAGGCCTCAATAATTGTATGTTGAAAGAAACCGTATAAACAAAAACATCAAACACAATAGAATTCACGGCAAAAAAGGCTGCATCATCCAGCATTTTAAAATAAACAGAACCGTGCAGGGAATTTGCGGCATGAAAATATTTTGGTTGAATTATCAAAGAAAGTTCTGCCTGTTCTTTAGAAACATGTAATTGAATACCCTGATAAATTTCTTTATTTATAGGGGCAGAAAGCAGATACATGTTTTCCAGTTTTCTGTAGTGTTCTTCTGCTGTTGTCATTTAATATTTTTTGTTTCTATGAATGCACTTAATGGTCCTGAAGAAATGTTTTTAATATAATTTCTTTTTAGTATTTTGATCTTTATCCACCTGTATGGCATACATGATCCTGTCGGAAAAACCGATCCAAATTTCTGTTGAGTCCGCTAATGGATAAACATAGATATGGAGTCCGCTTCCGATATCTTTTAATGGTTCTCCAAATTTTTGAACTATGGCCTCAAAAGTCATGTCAGGTTTTAATTTTTCTGAAAAGTCTGAGTATGTATTTTTTTTTACAGTGTGTTCCTGAACACATGAATTAGTAAACAACAGTATAAGGAATGATAAAAAAAAAGTTTTGCTTTTCATAACTTATATTTTGCCTGTAGCTGATTTTTCAGTTAACGTCTTGTTTAAGACAAGATAGCCGGGTTATATTTATTATCTTAATGCTCTTTCAAATTTATTCAAAAATGATTCCTCCTTAATGATTGTTTGTATCATCGTATGAAAGCCATTTAATGATGTTTGCTTATTAAATTCATAATTGATATTTAATTCTTCATTCGGGCCAAGTTCCCTGGTAAAAAAGAAACTATTGATGTCTTTAATAATCGGTTCATTCGCAATATCAAATGTGATCTGGAAATATATAGATTCATAAATGTTAATAGATTGAATCTCTTTTTTACCATTTACTGTTTCAACATACTGAGGTATTTTTAATTTTTCTTTTTTTATTTTATCCTTATTATCAAAATAATACTTCCAGAATGAATCCGTTTTAATTAACAGAGTTGAGTATTCAAAACAGATATCTTTTCTTGTTGCAAATGTTTTTCCTTTGTCCCGCCAAAAAATATAAGTTGGCAGGGAAGAGAATTTTTCTGCACATAAATTACTTCCGGTTGCAGGATGAAATAAGCAGCCAATACAATATTCATTATAAATACAGATCGTATCAATTCCCTTTTTATGAAGGTTTTGAATATACCTGTTTACCAGAGAATCTAATTGTGGCTGGGTGAGTTGACCAAATACTGAAAAAGAAAATAACTGAAAAAGAAAAAAGAATGTAAATTTATTTGTGTTCATAAAAGTGAAGCGTGTGGTTTTATAAATAAATTTAGGCAAATGAATTTACATTCAGCTGGTATTCCGCGAAATACATACATTCGTATTCATTTTAATTTATACAAATTTTACTGCATTGAAAAAAAGACAAGATTATATTTCCTAGGATGAATATTTTATGGGGGTTGCATTATTATCGGCACACCGCAGCAAGGACCCAAATACACAGGTTGGCGCCTGTATCGTAAACGATAAGAATAAAATTGTAGGTGCTGGTTATAATGGCATGCCGATGGGTTGCGATGATGATGATTTTCCCTGGAACAAAGATGGTGATTTTTTGCAAACGAAATACCCATATATCTGCCATGCTGAGCTAAATGCGATTTTAAATAACATCGGAATGGACCTGAGGGGATGTAAGATCTATACGGCACTTTTTCCCTGTAATGAATGTACAAAAGCAATCATTCAGTCGGGTATAACAGAAGTTATTTACCTGTCGGATAAATATGAAAATACCGATGCTGCCAGGGCTTCCCGGCTGATGTTGAATAAAGCGGCTGTGCTTTGCAGAAAAGTTGAGACAGGTATCAGTAGTTTACTATTATCGTTTAATGAATCAAATGTTTGATCCCTATTCATTTTTGATGTCATTCTATAAAAAGTTCTGGTTTTTTTGTTTATATATCAAACTAATATTTCTCCATACATGAATAATAACTTGCAGCAATTCCAAAAAAATGGATATCTTATTTTAGAAGGGTTCAATACAACTGATGAATGTGATGTATTGATGAAACGCGGCGAAGAACTTGCTGCCGGATTCAACTTCGATGGCCATCCTTCCGTATTTCAAACTTCAGACCAGGCAAAAACAACAGATGATTATTTTCTCAACTCGGGTGATAAGATCGCTTACTTTTTTGAGAAAGATGCATTTGATGCCAACGGTAAATTAAAAACAGACTTGTTTCATTCCCTCAATAAGATCGGTCATGCATTGCATGATATTGACCCGGTATTCAACCGTTTTACACGTTCACTGCAAATGAAAAAATTGGTTTCTGAACTGGAACTGAATACATGGCTGATCATTCAAAGCATGCTCATTTTAAAACATGCAAAGATCGGCGGGGTTGTGGATATACACCAGGACTCAACTTTTCTGTATACCGAACCCGACTCTTGTATCGGTTTCTGGTTTGCGTTGGAAGATGCCTCAACTGAAAACGGGTGCCTGTGGGCAAAACCAGGCGGACAGCATACGCCTTTACGTTCCCGGTTTCGCAGAAAAGATAATGGTGGAACAGAACTCATTACACTCAACGTTGAGCCATACACGATGGAAGAGATGAAACCATTGGAAGTAAAAAAAGGAACCTGCATTGTATTACATGGACTGCTTCCTCACTATAGTTTACCAAATACCAGCGGACGGTCGCGTCAGGCATATTCTATTCATACCATAAATCGGGAAGCGAAATATCCGGCAGAGAACTGGTTGCAGCGGGAGATGAGTGAGGTAAAGGGGTTTTAAAAAACCGGGATATCTTTCATAAGCAACCACAATTGAAACGGCATTGCCCTTACCGCTGGCGTAACCGTTGTTCCATCTCTTCCAGTAATCCATCTTTTTTGGCGTCCTGCAACAATTCCCAAAACATGATACCGCCCAGTTTTTTTTGCCGGATAAAACTGGTTTTTTCAGCAATGGATCGTTTATCATCAAAAGTGGCAAATAATTTTTGAGCAGCGTTGTAACAATAAGGCGCTTTTGCAATACTGTCCCAATAGCACTGATACCCCGAAGTATCGCTGAAATAATTATTGAAACCGTTATATGCCACTCCGCGTTTAAACTTACCTGTTTGGTATAAGCCATGGTTTGTGTCAGCTACATTTTCCCAAACCCTTGCATACATGGCAGCTCCGATGATAAGTTTTTCAGCAGGAACCTTTTTATCCAGCAGCCAGTTCACACATTTGCCGGTTGACTCTTGTTCCGGCATGTAATCATGTAGCGGCGTGTGGTGTCCCGTTACGGTTGCATAACCACCAACAAGATCGTAGGTCATCAGATTAACAAAATCAACCAAGGGAATAACGGCTTCCCAGTCAATGGATTTTTCCAGGTATTTTACAAAACCGCCGGCAGCAAATGTTAAAAGCTGATCATTTCCGAGTTCCTGCCGCAATACTTTTACCAGCTCGGTGAAATTATTTTTATCCGCACTGTCATATTTATGACCCGGGAACCCTTCAATGGCGGGGTATTCCCAATCCAGATCGAGTCCATCGATGTGGTATTTTTTAAAAAGCGCAGCCGTTGTTCGGGCAAAAGTTTTGCGGTGTTCTGCTGATGCAAACAATTCACTGCATGGGTCACAACCACTCCAGCCGCCAATGGAAACCATGATCTTTAACTGTGGGAATTCTTTTTTCAGATCCACCAGTTGTTGTAAACTTTTTCTTTGTTCGTTATTATGAAAAGTCAGCGTATCATGCTGTATTTTTAAAAAACTGTAAATGATATGGGTAAGTTTACCAACTGGCCATTGCTTAATGGATGCTCCGCTGCCTGTATAGTAAGCAATGATCTTATAAGGCCGTTGTGCTGAAACGGACAAGGAGAAAAAAATAAAAAGCAGGAAGGCAGTCTTTTTCATAGATGGAAGATAGAGAAATTCTAAATGAGTAATGAGCTATTCTATTTCTCAACATGGTGCAAATCTGCCGATAAGTTGATTTTTGACATCCGGATCATATTCGTATAAATAGTTTACATTGTAGTAGTGAATGAATGAACCAATGATCAACGAGCCACATTATTTTTTACCCGGTGAAAATGGATTTAAAGGACAGATACTGGATGACCTGCTTGCATTGGGGTATTACCGTATGCAGCACTTGATATTTACAACTCATTACACTGCTTTAGATCCGGTTATAGAAAATATACCTGTATTTTGGTTAAGGACTGAAGTAAAAAAGATACACGAAAATAAAGCTGCGTTTGCCATCCGGAAAAGATGTAGTTTATTTACAGTAACAATTAAAAAAGCAGAAATCACTACCGAGCTGGAGAAATTATACAGTATTTATAAAAACCATGTAGATTTTAGTGCGTCAGCTACCTGTTGGGATTACCTGCACCTGGATGAATTTGAAAACCCATACGATTCATGGATGATCGAAATAAGAGATGGAAATATATTAATAGCAGCAGGTTTTTTTGACAAAGGAGAAAATGCCATAACCGGGATACTCAATTTCTATCACCCGGCTTACCATAAATTCAGTTTAGGAAAATACCTGATCTTAAAGAAAATTGATCATGCTGTGGCAAACAATATCCTTTATTATTATACAGGATATATCAGTACCGCAATAACCAAATTTGATTACAAACTTTTTCCTGATATTAAAGCAATAGAAGTGTATTTGCCTGTTGAGAATATATGGACGGCCTATGACTTATTGGGGAAAGACAAACTTAAAGATTATATTATGAATGATCATTTGAATGGTAAAATACAATGAAAAAAGTAACCTTGGTCTCACGGATCCTGCTTGGATCTCTTTACCTTGTCTTTGGCCTGGATCACTTCCTGCATTTTATTCCCTATCTACCCAATCATACAGGAAAGGTAGCTGCTTTCAAATCGGGCCTCATGGGAGTAGGATACTTTTACCCTATGATGAAATCGATCCAGATCGCCGGAGGCATATCACTGTTAGTTAACCGATACGCTCCTTTTTTCGCAGTTGTTTTATTCCCTATTAGTTTAAATGTATTTCTGTATCATACTATTTTAGTTCCTTCCGGCTGGTTCATGGGTGTTTTACTGATCGTGCCGAATCTATTTTTGGGATATGCATATCGAAAGTATTATAGCGGGATGTTTGTAAGGACACCTGTTTTGTAATTGTGGAACGATGTCTTCTTGTATTTATTTTTTCGGCAACGTCTCCTTTTTCTGAGCAATGTCCCTAATACAATACGCAACGTCCGCTGCGAGTGACATTGCTGAGAATAAGATACATAAGTGATCTTTTTGTAACACATGTATCAGAATACGATTAGTGCCATTATAGCATTTATCAAATTATATATGAAGCACAAAACAACTTATTATATATTTGCAGCATGATGAAATACTCATTTCTTTTTCTTTTTATATTATCAATTGTTTCATGTAAAAAAGAAACGGCTCCTCCTAACATCGTTAACCCTGTTTCCCCTGCCGCATTTAGCCTTACTGATGGCGCAGGAAACTGCTATACTCCGGCTGTGCAAGGATTATACGTAGCCGGCATTCAGTTAACAGCAGCAAATAAAGCAATCATTCAGGTGAATGTGACCAAGACCGGCACGTTTTCTATATCAACCAGCAATTTAAATGGCTATAAGTTTATTGCCTCTGGAACATTCTCCACTACAGGTTTACAATCACTTACACTCCAGGGTTTTGGTACACCAATATTTAAGCAAACTGACCAACACCGCATATTATCAACTGCAAGTTGTAAAATTATTATTACCATTTTAGAACCTCCGCCCCTGGTAATTTATGATAATGACCATATGTATTTTGGCAATCCAAGTAATGCTGAGTTCTCATTAAATAGTATGAACAACTACCTGATGAGAAAGGATTACAATGCATTGTCGTATAGCAGTGACAGGGGTACTGCGAACTGGGTGAGCTGGCATTTATTTGCAAATGATCTGGGGTCTGTTCCTAGACAGGATGACTTTAGGGAAGATAATACTTTGCCCGGAGGATGGTATCGTGTGCAGGATGTTTCCTATACTGCAACAGGGTTTGACAGGGGCCATAGTACACCCTCAGGAGACAGAACAAATACGGTCGAGGCAAATTCCGCTACTTTTTTAATGACCAATATAATCCCTCAAGCCCCATATCACAATCAAATTGTTTGGACAGGCATGGAAGATTCACTCAGGCGTTTGGTTAATTTGGGCAATGAATTGTATATCATTATGGGTAATTATGGAACAGGCGGAACAGGTAATAATGGTTTTGCAACAACGATAGATGCGGGAAGGGTAACCGTTCCTGCGAACATTTGGAAAATAGCCATTATACTTCCTAATGGAGATAATGACAGCAGCAGAGTTACTAATAATACCAGGGTCATTGCTGTTGATATTCCAAATACGAACACTTTATTTTCTAACTGGAAGAATTACCGTACCAGTGTGGATGCCATTGAAACTGCCACCGGTTATGACCTTATATCAAGACTCCCTGCCTCATTACAGGCAATATTAGAAGACAGGATCGATAATTTATAATTTACTAACTCTTTAGCGTAATCGTTTTTTCCGCCATGGCATGGTCTTATGAGGTAACGCTATACCTTTTAGACCAAGCCTATTTTTTCTGGTTTTCTGGCAGTTTTTCTTCCACTTTTTCAATGGTTAATACATCTACCGAAGATTGATGCAGGATGTGTATTTTTTTATTATCTAAAGAACTTACTATGACTTTACTTCCTAAAAATCCCAATAATTTAAGACGAATAGTATCGCTGATTGGCTGGATTTCTATACTTGTATTATCAGTTTTAGCTGTTATATATTTTATTTCTTTATTGGTGTAAATTTTTACAGCTTTGGCTTTACCGAGAGCATATGACATCACAATGGTTGATACTAATATGATGAGTATATATAACCGAATGGTTTCGTCTGGTAGTATTTCCTTGGTTGATGGAAGTCCCATCAATTTAAAAGCCACAAGCACAGATAAAATCCCACCTGATACTGTCCAGTAAGTTGGATTAAGATTGTATTTTGAAAGAAGGGAAATAATCACGGCAAATGTTATACCTATTGAAAAATTTAAAATCATATCTAAGATTATGATTGTGCCCTTAGAAGGCCAGTCATCTTTTATTTTACCCACTAATTCATCTTTCTTAGTATGACTTACAATTATTTGAGAAATGAAAAATAATACTGCAAAGGAATTTGAAACCGCAAATGGGAGTATAAAACTTTGGGGGATTTCTCCAATCTCAACTAGGTTGGAAATATCTAAATCAAACGTACTCCAAAAGCCTAATAAGTATAGGCTGCCGCAAACAAAAAAGAAAAGAGTTATTAGTGTAAGAAATGATATTTGCTTTAGTGATTCTTTTATCATTCATACTAAGTAATAAAAAAGCCCCATTATAGAGGCTTTTTATTTGTAAGAGGAAATAGCTGTGACTTATATTGATATTTAAGACTAAATCAATAGTAAAGAAGAAAGCAACTAAAAAGAAAAAATATACACTTTACCTTTTCCATTCCTTCGGTAAAGTATATTGCTTGGTTTCGTTTTTAATTATATCGGGCATAACTGAGGCTAAAAATTTATCTTCATTATTTTCCAAAAAAACTATTGGTTTACAGATATTATATCATTGTTGTCCGACTAAAAATAGCATAAAATTCTCTATAACGCTTAGCTGATAAAGGTTGTAATCAAAAAAAAGGTTGTTTCAAAACAGGGGGTAGTTGGCAGGGATGATTTTAAGTAGCAAAAGCGTTAGGTGCATTGTGTGATTTTCTCCATGCTTTGTAAGTATCTTTTATAAACTCGAACAGTTCTACATAACTCATCAGGTGCAACCTGATGACGGTTATCATATTGGCAAACGATTTTTTGGTAGCCGCCTTTTTTCTGATAACCACCATTAGTAACTGTGCAATCAATACACTATAAACTTGCATTTTAATGGCATTCTCGCTGTTGCCCCAAAAATACCGCAGTGGAAAGTTTTGTTTGATTTGTTTGAATAACAGTTCTATCATCCACCTGCATTTATAAATCAATGCTATTTGCGAAGCAGCGAGGGTAAGGTTATTGGTAAGAAAAATATATTGCTTGCCGTCATCAGCAATGAAGGTGATACGGCGCAGCTTAACCCGGATGATATTACCCTGAGCATCTTTATATCCTACCGTGACGAGTTGTTCTTTTACAACGCCTTTTGCCTTTTTCTTTTTTGTTCTATCCACCAGGACTTTGGTTACATGATACACCGCATTATCTTTCATCCGGGTTACAAACCAAATCTGTTGTTTTGTCCACTTAGCAAACTGGCTGTACAGGTTGTAGGCTTTATCGAAGACCATAAAACTGTTAGCAGGTAAATCAATGTGGTAAAGGAATTTGCGGTCATGCACCCGGGCTTCTGTCATGCGGATAAATTCAGCTACGCCACTAAAGGCATCCATCATGGTATGTACTTTAATCCCGCCTTTTTTACGGCTGCCGTCCAATGGATTACGGCCAACGCCCCGAAGTATATCGCTGAACAAACGAATGGTGGTGCTATCAATAATTTTAAGGTTGCGGATACTTAATCCTTTTAACCGGCTGTCCGAGATAAATGAATGGTATTTACGGAGCAATTCAAAATAGATAGTCTCAAACACTATGTAACTGCGGTTAGTATTGGCATCTGACAATGTACTTCTGGCCGGAGCTTTATCAAAACCTAAGTGCAGCAGTTTGCCTTCGCAGGCCAGCATGCCTTCGCATAACTCCCTGAGTCCGTTGCAATAGCTTAATACTCCATATAACAGGCTAACCAAATGTACACGCAATGGTAAACGTTTGTAATATCTGTTGGCTTTATGCTTACGGGTGGCAGCATTGATAATAGACGACGGTATGGTATCCAATATTTGAGATAATACCGGCTGTCCGACAAAACTTTTATCTTTATCCATAGTTATATTGATTGTGTTGCAACTTCAACATAACTAAAAAGGGTGACTATTTTAGCTCACCCTTTAATTATTTTTGTCGGACAATAGTG
>JANOPU010000185.1:0-2576 GCA_031422055.1 Ferruginibacter sp. | reverse complement strand
ATGGAAGAAATATCTATGATATATGAACCCGAATGTTGGCTATTATTATTAATATTTTGTTCGATATATTTCTTTGTTGAATCCAGTTTAATAATTTCGGCTTTCACTTTATCATATAGTTGTGCCAGATTTGATCTCCTGTTTGCCAATTTTGCCTTTATATAATCACTGTTCTCAAGGCCAAATACAAATGCACGATTCAGGCTATCCAGAATATTGTTGTCTTCTACCCAAACCTCTACCATAAATCCATTGGGATTATTGGGGATGTATAATTTTTGAATTTCGGCGGCCCGGATCTTTTTTATTTTTTTTATTGTTTCCCGATCGCAATGAAGTCGTTCAGCCAGCACTGTATATTCTTCGCCTTTTAGTAGTGAATTCCAGTTTTCAATGATTTTGATTTGTTCGGTATTTGTTAGTGTAAAGGAATGTAATAACAGAGTGGAATAATATTTTTTTGGGGAGACTTTGTATAATGCAAAACCAATTAGTATGCCGATAATAGAAAATATTGCTATCAGCCGGCCATAATTCCTAAAAAAAAAGAATACCCTTTCAAAAAGGGTGATAAGGTCAAGGTCATCGCTTTTATTTCCCTTGGCTGATTGATTTTCTAACATAGATGACTGGTATATGTTTTCACAATATACAATATTAACTAAAACTCTTTAAACGTAGTTCGGGTGCAGAAGGTTGCTTTTAAAGAATATATTTTATTTCTGTTGTTATACTTACATTTATAATAGAAAGTTACTGATTTTCACTTCAGTATATCATTTTGTTATGAGCATGAACTACAACAGGAAATTATTTTCAAATTTTATCTCCTTAAGCATTGTGCAGGGAATTAATTTCCTGATTCCATTGCTTGTCACACCCTATGTAATCAGCAAAGTAGGGATTGATGGAATTGGAGTGATAGCTATCGCACAAACAGTAATGATCTATCTTTCTACCATAACCGATTATGGATTTAATGTTTCTGCAACAAAAGAAATTACCCAAAATAAAAATGATCGTTTAAAGACCTCAAAGATCTTTTTTACAGTAATGGTATCCAAATTAATCATAACAGCATTTTTATTTGTTGTGTTATTGGCAATTGCATTTTTTATACCAGCCCTACAGCAGCATTTTATTCTATACGTACTTGGTTTTACATTTGTTATTGGCCAGTGTTTGTCGGTAAACTGGTTTTTTTTGGGGATAGAGAAAATGCACTTTATAACTATTGGCTCTTTATTTTCCCGGTTGATCTTTGTTGTACTTCTGTTTGTATTCATACAAAAAAGCGATGATGATATTTTTTTTCTTTTCTTCCTTGGGATTGGAAATATGATAGCTGCCACAGCAAGTATTTTTATTGCAATAATTCTTTTGAAACTAAAATATATACAGCCGTTATGGGTTGATATCATTGCCGAATTTAAGAAAGGCTGGCAGGTTACTGTTTCCATTCTTTCATTGAATACCTATTTATTTAGTGGCATTTTTATTTTAAGATTTTTTACAAACGACCTTATGGTAGGATATTATAGTATTGCAGTACGGATCTTTTTTGCAGCCAGGCAGGTGCTGGCAGTATTTTCTGAGGCTATGTATCCACATATCTGCCAGGTGATCCTTAAAGGAAAAGAAGCCGGCAAAGCTTTTTTTAAACAGGTCTATCTACCTTTTCTTATTGCAACCTTTTTGGGTTGTATTATATTATTTATTTTTTCTCCGCAGGTGGTATATATATTTATTAAAGAAGAATCAGCTTTACCGGTTTTGTTATTGAGGATGCTGAGTTTTGTTCCTGTTATCGTTTGCCTCAATATTCCTGCATACCAGTTATTATTGGTCTGTGATAAGAAAAAAAGTTATTTAAGAATATTCGGCTTTGCAACTATAATAAATATTGCTGCAAATATTTTCCTGGCAAATGAATGGGGTGCAACCGGTACTGTGTTAAGCATTATCATAACGGAATTATTTATTACAGCCGGCCTTAACAGGGAAGTTTATAAAAATAATTTATCAGGGTTTATCGGCACAGGTATTGTATGATCAATAGCCCGGAAATAAAAGTAAATCTATTATACCATCAATTAAACATGGTAAAAAAGAAAGCGGCATATGAAAATAAATAAATACTTTCCTTTTGCCTTTATTTATTTCTTTATTAATTCACTGGGATTACCTTTTGGATTAACGTACACTGCTATATTGAGTCCTTTGTTTTACTGGTGGATCATCAGTGAAAGAAAAAAAGAAATACTGCTCCCGTTTCTTGTTTGCCTTTCGCCCTTTCTTATTGCACATGCTGTACTTGGCGTTGATGTAAAGACATATATTATCTCTGTTATAAACTTTACTGCAGTTTATATTTTTTGCCAGGCTTTTTACACATTTTTAAAAAAAGTTGAGGATATAGAAAAGATATTAAGAAGGTTATTGTTGATAAATATTTTTTCCTGCCTTATTGCCGTAGCCATTTATTTTACTCCATACAGCGGGTTATTATGGATGCAACAAAAGATCACAATGGGTGCTGATTCTTTTACCAGGTTGAAATTATTTACTTACGAAGC
>JANOPU010000184.1:0-32213 GCA_031422055.1 Ferruginibacter sp. | reverse complement strand
AATAAATATTTCATTCACCCCGCAGCAAAGTTGCGAGGAATTCTTTTGATTAACATCCTAGCATGCAAAACACAACCCACCTGTTAATGATAGAACCAGTTAATTTTGGTTTTAATGCTGAAACGGCTGTAAATAATAGTTTCCAGATAATTACTACAGAAAATACACAACAACAGGCTTTAATTGAATTCAATGATCTTGTAAATATTCTGAAAAAAAATAACATTGATGTTACGGTAATAAAAGATACCAAAAACCCGTATACTCCAGATTCTATTTTTCCGAATAACTGGATATCCTTTCATGAGGAAGGCTCTGTTTTTATTTACCCGATGTATGCATCAAACCGTCGGAAAGAAAGAAAGGAACATATCCTGAAAAAGCTACAGGCAATTTTTAAAATAGATTCTATCATTGATCTGAGTTATTTTGAAAAGGAAGATCAATTTTTAGAAGGAACAGGCAGCATGGTATTAGACAGGGAAAACAGGATAGCTTATGCGTGTATTTCTCCCCGGACAAATCTGATCGTTTTACATGAATATTGCCGCATCAACAATTATTCAGCATGTACCTTTTCATCAAAAGATATAAATAATGTTGACATCTATCATACCAATGTTATGATGAGTATTGCGAATAAATATGCAGTGATATGCCTTGAATCAATATCCAACAAAAAAGAGAAGAAAATAATTACTGACCGATTAGCTGAAACAGGAAAAGAGATCATAGAAATTTCTTTACATCAATTAAATAGTTTTGCAGGAAACATGTTGCAGGTGAGAAATACAGAGAATGAATTATTTCTGGTTATGTCTACGCAGGCATATCAATCTTTAACCGGATCACAAGTAAATCAATTATCGGAATTTAATAAGTTGATACATGCAAATCTTCAAACCATTGAATCGGCCGGTGGTGGCAGTGCACGTTGTATGATAGCTGAAATTTTTAATAAGAAATTATAAAATAATTATCGGCCACCCGTAATATCTTTTTTTCTGCGAAGGCTTTCCAGGCCCGGGTCTATTTGAATAGCTTTATCACACATTTGCTGGCCTCTGTCTTTTTGCCCTTTCTTTTGAAAACACAATCCGGCCTGGTATAATGCTTTACCGTCATTGGCATCAGCTTCCATTAATTGCTGACAATAAGTGAGTGACCGGTCATACTGTTTTTGCTGGTAGAGTATTTCTGCCATATCTCTTATGATATCCTTATTTCCGGGCCTTTTTTTCCAAATCTCGAGTAATAAACTTTCTCCTTTATCATACTCCCCGGTGTAAAGGGAAGCATATCCCACATTTTCAATAACGTCGTTTGATCTCGTGTATCCGCTTAACAATGCTTTTTCAAAAAATATCAATGCGTCCTTGTAATCGCTCAGATTATAATATATAAGCCCAAGTTCATACATCCAGTAACCCCTGGTTTCATCCATCGTTACCGCTTTAATATAAAACGGAACTGCTTTTTTATATTCTTCCATTTCAAGATAATTGCGTCCCATCGTATACGTTAATTCTGCATTAGCCGGATCTTTTTCCATTGCTTTTGCTAAATGATTTTCTGCATTCGCATTATCATCCTGGTGGTAATAACTCATTCCTAATATCCGAAGGCTATTTTTACATTCACTACATTTTTGTGCAAATTCAATTGCCCTGGGATATTGACGGTAATTGAAATATAATTCCATCAGTTCATTGACTGCAATTTTATTGGATGGGTCGAGATCATTTACTTTAGCAAAATTGACAATCGCCTGATCTGTTTTTTTCATCGCTAAAAATGTATATCCATGCTGTAAATAGGTTTCAGTGGAGGTATTATTAAATCGAATGGATCTTTCGAAGAATTTTGAAGCAACCAGGTAACGCCCGGCATTTTTTTCTACAATTGCCTTGTCAAAATAAAAACGGGAACTATCGGTATTTTGAGCATAGACAGATGCGTCCATGCATATGGCTATAATAGATAAAAGAGTTTTCATCGTGTTTTCGTAGGTATAGGTTAGCTTACTACAGACTATTGTAGTATTATTGCTGATAACGCCGGGATACCCATATTTATTTCATATAGCTTCTTTTTTTTATCTACCACAACTATATCCATTTGCTTTCCAACATAATCACCATTTCCCCAATAGCATATATTATTGCTATTAAAGATTTCTTTCCAGTATGTTTTACCCTTTAATTGAAGTTTCCATTCCGGATAATTTGTTTTGGTAACATTTAATATTATTACCATGTCATCTGCTCTGTGTTTCCCTTTTCGTTTGTAAACAATGACTCCTTCATTTCTATGGTCAAGAGATACCCATTCAAATCCCTTCCGGTCAAACTGGTATTCATACATTGCGGGATTATTCTTATACATATGATTGAGATCCCTTACACAGTCCTGTAATTTGTTATGCGGGTCATATTGCAATAATTCCCAATCGAGTTCTGATTTATAATTCCATTCATTTGTCTGCCCGAATTCATTTCCCATAAAAAGTAATTTGGCACCGGGGTGTGTGTACATATAAGTATACAAGAGGCGCAGGTTAGCAAACTTCTCCCATTCATCTCCCTTCATTTTATATATCATCGGGCTTTTACCATGAACCACTTCATCATGACTTATGGGCAGCATGAATTTCTCATCGTAGAAATACATGATACTAAAAGTGAACTTATCCTGTTCATGTATTCGGTCTTCGGGTTTGATCTTAAAATATTTAAAAGTATCATGCATCCAACCCATCATCCATTTCATGCCAAATCCAAAACCTCCTTTATCGGTAGCAAGGGTTATTCCGGGCCAGTCTGATGCTTCTTCTGCAATCGTTTGTATATCCGGGAAATCCCTGTATAATACATTATTCAGATTTTTTAAAAAGTCTATGGCCTCAATATTTTCATTCCCCCCATACTCATTGGGCTCCCACTCTCCTTCTTTCCGGGAAAAATCGAGGCGAATGATCGAATTCACTGCGTCTACCCTTAAACCATCCGCATGGTATTTGTTTAACCAAAAATGGGCGCTACTCAGCAAAAAAGAACGTACTTCTCCTCTTTTATAATTAAATATATAACTGTTCCAATCCGGGTGATAACCCTTACGCATATCTTCATATTCATACGTGTATGCTCCATCAAACACATGCAAGCCGTGTGCATCATGAGGAAAATGAGAAGGAACCCAATCCAGTATTACTCCTATTCCGTTCATATGCAATGAATCTATGAGGTGCATAAAAGCTTCGGGTGTACCAAAGCGTGAGGTAGGTGCAAAGTAACCGGTGCCCTGATATCCCCAGCTGCCGTCGTAGGGATGCTCCATCACCGGCATAAATTCAACATGGGTAAATCCCATTGCCTTAACATACGGAACCAACCGGTCGGCAATTTCTGTATACCCGGTATACGCTTCTTCTTTATACTTTTCAGGGCGCATCCAGCTAGCCAGATGTACTTCATAAACACTCCAGGGCGCATTCAGCGCATTGTTTTTACTTCTATTGGCCATCCAGTCTCCGTCATGCCAGAATTTATCCAATTGCCATGTAATGGAAGCTGTTCCGGGCCTGAATTCACAATAATTGGCAAATGGATCTGCCTTATCAGTTTCAAAATCATTGGGTGCAGAAATGTGGTATTTGTAAACTGTTCCTTTAGGAAGCCTTGGAATAAACCCTTCCCATATCCCCGAATGATCGAGCCTGGGATACAGCGGATGTAATTGCTTTTTCCATCCGTTAAATTCACCTACTACTGAAACTACTGTTGCATGTGGTGCCCAAACAGCAAAATAGTATCCATCAGTATCGAGTACACGTAAAGGATGATTACCGAATTTTTCATAAGCATTATGGAATTGCCCGTCTTTAAAACGTTGTATATCATCTACAGTGAAAAAAGAATATACCCAAACATGTTTGGTTACATCAATAAAATTTTCGTCTTCGTATGCCATTTATCAAGTTTTTCAGGCTGATGGTAAAAATTTCTATTAACGTAAATTTAAGATTTGTTAGTTTGGAACATCAAATTATTTAATTCACTTTATCAAATATTCGCTGTATACCCAAAACTAACTACATGTTTAAAAAAATCATTCTTTCTGTACCCTGTCTTATTATCACTCAATTTCTTTTTTCCCAATCCATTGAATTTACAGGAAAGATCGCTGACACTACAACTCATACAAATGTAAAAAATGCCGTTATCGCATTGTTATCCCCGAAGGATTCAATTTTGAAAAAATTTACAAGAACAGACGACAATGGTGGCTTTAGTATCAATAATGTAGTCGCCGGCAATTATATCTTAATGGTCCTTCACCCAACTTTTGCAGATTATGTTGAAGATTTAGAAGTAAATAACGCCAATTATTCAACAGGTACCATTGCAGTAACACCAAAAAGTAAATTACTGGAAGCGGTTATTTTAAAAAGCGGAAGCCCCATCCGTATAAAAGGTGATACAACGATATACACTGCTGATAGCTTTAAAGTAAGTGCCAATGCAAATGTGGAGGAGTTGCTTAAAAAATTACCGGGAATTCAGGTCGATAAGAACGGACAGATCAAAGCCATGGGTGAAACCGTTGAAAAAGTATTGGTAGACGGAGAAGAATTCTTTGGCGATGATCCGGGGATGGCTGTGAAAAATTTAAGAGCAGATGCGGTTAAGGAAGTACAGGTTTTTGATAAAAAAAGTGAACAGGCAGAATTTACCGGCATTGATGACGGCAATACTAAAAAGACCATTAACCTTAAGTTAAAAGAAAATAAAAAATCGGGCTATTTTGGAAAAATAAGTACATCGGGCGGATTACAGAAAGATATTGATGACAGGTACAATAATAATTTAATGTTCAGCAGTTTTAAAGGAAAACGTAAACTAACCGCATTTTTATTAAATGGAAATACAGGTCAGGACGGATTAAGCTGGCAGGATAATGAAAAATATGGCGGTGAATCGGATAATTACTCTATGAGCATGGATGAAGATGGTGGCGGAATATTTATGTACCGTGGTGGTGGGTCGGATGATGAGCCATATGTGAATACAGAGAACGGTTTTATAACAAATGTAAATGCAGGTGTACAGTACAGCAATAAATGGAATGATAAAACATCTGTAAATTTTTCACCTAAATATAATAGCCAGCTTTATAAAAACAAAAAAACAACTTTCACCCAGCGGCAATTTTTAGATCCTTCAAACGGAAAAAGTACTCTTTCCAATGAAAATGCAGATGAGGTATTAAGTGTTAACAGAAATAATATTAAACTCAGGGGTATTTATGATATAAAGATTGATTCAATGAATACACTAAAAGTAACAGCTAATGCAAATTTTTATCATACTGAAAATACAGTTTTAAGAAAAGCAAGTACTCAGAATGAATCAGAAGAATTACAAAATACCAGCAACAGTAATTCACAAACAACAAGTGATAAGAGGGCTTTATCTGCAAATATTGTTTTCAAACATAAATTCAAAAAAGCAAGAAGAACATTATCGTTAACATCAGACTGGAATAATTTGAATACGATCGGTGAAAATTATCTTAAATCTTACAATGAGTCATTTGATCCAGCGAATTTATTTATTCAGGACCTGAATCAATTAAAAGACAGTGAAAAATCAATCAATAGACTTTTGTCAAAGATTGTATATACTGAACCACTAAGTAAAAAATATTCCATGGAGGTTGGTTATGAATATTCTTACAGTACAGAAAAGAATAACCAGGTTACCTATAACTACTCTCCGGTATCCAATAAATGGGATGAAAAAGTTGATACGCTTTCAAATGATTTTGATCAGCTAATTACTATCAATAAACCTTCTATAAAATTCAATTATGCTGATAAAAAATTCAAGATAAATGTTGGTTCGGGATTTGGTTTAACACATTTTGACCTGGAAGATAAATCTTTTAATAAAAACTATATCCGCAACTTCACTAACTTTTTCCCATCGGCAAGTGTGAATTATACATACAAATCCAATCACAATCTACGATTCAACTATAATGGTAATACAACGCAACCTACCGTTAACCAATTACAACCATTGAGAAATAATAATGATTTTTTTAACCAATATATAGGCAACCCCAATTTGAAACCTTCGTTTAGCAATTCATTTAATATTTCGCACAACAGTTATAATTTTATTAAAGACAGATGGATGTACCAATCGCTTAATATCAGGCAAACCACTAATGCAATCACCAATAATGTGATCTATGATCCAGGTTCGGCACAAATAACTACACAACCGGTAAATACAAACGGGAATTTTTCTTTACAATTATGGTCGGGCCTTGGGTTAAAAATGAAAAAATTAGATACCAGGGTAAACATAAATCCTAACGTTAGCTATAGCAAATTTGCTGATGTTATCAACAGCACTATCAGTTATTCAAGAAATCTTAGTGCAGGATTATCTTTTTACCTTTCCAAATCAAAAGATAAAAAATACGACATTTCACTTAGTAATGATTTCTCATATAACAGCAATAAAACATCTCAACAACAATCAAAGATCAATTACTATGTGAATACTTTATCAGCAGAAGCAACCGTATACATCCATAAGGTCTGGTCAATCAATACCGATTATCAGTTTTATGCACGCCAGAAAACTGATGAGTTTAGCAGTAGTTTAAACAACCAGCTCTGGAATGCAAGGCTGCAAAAGACTTTTAAGAATAATGAGTTTACCGCGTTTATTAAAATTCGTGATATTCTGAATCAAAACATTGGGATAGACAGAAGTTTTTTTGGAAATACATTAACAGAAGAAAGAAACAACCGGTTACAAAGATATTGGATGATTGGGTTTACCTGGGATTTTAAAAACAAAGCAGCCAAAGCAGCTAAATAAACTACTAACATGTATAAATTGATACAGATGAAAACAAAAATATTTTTTCTTATTTCGGGCTTTCTCTTTTCATTGCAGCTAAAAGCACAGATATTCATCAACAAGGCCGTTGTAGAATATGAAGTAAAAGTGAATATCAAAAAAACAATGGGCAATAGTTCCTGGGATGAAATGATGAAAGAGAATATGCCACAATTTAAAACAGGATATTACCAGTATACATTTGCAGACAATAAAAGTGTTTACAAATTCGACCATTGGGATGATAAGAAAGTTCCGGAATGGATGAGAAAAAGTGATGAAGAAAATGCCTGGTATTTTGATCATAGTACCGGCAGGTTCAATATGCAGAAAAATGTATTTGGTTCTAATTTTAATGTGGAAGATTCTATCCCGGTAATAGAATGGCGACTGACAAATGAGAACAGGATCATAGCAGGCTTCAATTGCCGCAAAGCAGCAGGAAAGATCTTGGACAGTGTGTATGTATTTGCATTTTTCACCGATGAGATCACCATTCCCGGAGGCCCCTGTTCTATCAACGGTTTACCCGGAATGATACTTGGCGTAACCATACCCAGGATGTTTGCATCATGGATTGCAACAAAAGTGATAGTGAATAATGTAAATGTATCATTGATAAAACCAATAACCGCTAAAAAGTATTTTACGTTAACCACCCTTAAAACAACCATTAAGGAAAGAACAAAAGAGTGGATAAATGAAGATGATCCGGATTCACAAAAATGGATGGAGCAGTTGTATTGGAATACGCTGTTATAAATTAAAATATCAAGTGAAAAATGTAAAATGTAAATCGGATCGGGCTTATTCCGATTTACATTTTACATTCAATACATTACATTTAGATCTCAAACCCATCGGGAACAATTGCTCCTTTTTTTACAACAACAATACCATCTTTGATTGCATATAGCGAGTGATCTTTATCCGGCAAATGTGCGCCGCCTTTTATGGTAACATTATTTCCTATACGGCAATCTTTATCTACGATCACATTGGTTAAATTACAATTGTCACCTATCCCTAATCGGGGAATCCCTTTAATATGATTGTATGCAATTTCTTCAATGGTTTCATAAAAATCATTACCCATCAGATAGCAACTGATGATGTTGCTTCCGATTCCTATGCGGCTTCTGATTCCTATCACACTGTTAATAAGGCTTGCAGCATGTATGATACAACCTTCAGCCATGATCGTTTGTTGCATAGTAGTACCACTTATCTTGGCAGGCGGCAGCATTCGTGCTCTTGAATAAACCATTTTCCTGTTGTCAAATAAATTGAACGGAGGCAGGTCAAGTGTAAGTGCCAGGTTTGCTTCAAAAAATGAATAGATGTTCCCAATATCTGTCCAGTAACCATCATATTGAAAACTAACCACTTTGTATTTATCAATCGCATCAGGGATGATCTCTTTGCCAAAATCGGTAGCATCTTTTTTTTCTTCCTGCAACAGGTCAAACAATAATTTTCTGTTGAAAATATAAATCCCCATTGAAGCAAGATAATGCCTGCCTTGTTGTATCATATCTTCCCCGGTATTACTAACCCATGCTGGTAATTTATCACTGGAAGGCTTTTCAATAAAAGAAGACACACATTGCCGGCCATCTGTTTTTAATATACCAAATTCGGTCGCATCCCTTTCTCCAACAGGTATGGTTGCAATCGTAATCTCCGCCGCTGACTTAATATGGTTGTCCAGCATATCGCCAAAATCCATTTGATAAAGCTGGTCGCCACTGAGGATCAGTACATATTCAAAATCATTTTTATCAATATGTTTCAGAGATTGCCTTACTGCATCTGCAGTTCCCTGAAACCAGCCCGGGCTATCAGGGGTTTGTTCGGCAGCAAGAATATCAACAAACCCACTGCTAAAGCCGCTGAACTGGTAAGTGTTCTTGATGTGCTTATTTAAAGAAGCTGAATTGTATTGAGTAAGCACAAACATGCGGTTGATATTGCTGTTGATGCAATTGGAAATGGGAATGTCAACCAGCCTGTATTTGCCTGCTATCGGAACAGCAGGCTTGCTTCTGGTGGCTGTTAAAGGATATAACCGGCTACCGGCGCCACCACCCAAAATCACTGCTACAACTTGTTTGCTTATCATAAAATAAATTTAAAAAATTATTGACTGATACAATTCAATATATTTAGCAGCACTGGTTTCCCAACTGCTGTTTATATTCATCATTCGTTTGATTATTTCATTCATTTTCTGCTTATCATCATACAAACCTATTGCCCTGTGAATGGAATAGGAAATATCTTCAACAGTTGCATTATTAAAACAAATACCATAACCTTCTGTTTCTCCAAAATCCAATACGGTATCTTTTAATCCTCCTGTTCGTCGTACAACCGGAACCGTACCATACCGCATGGCATAGAGTTGATTGAGGCCACACGGCTCTACCCTGCTGGGCATCAGAATAAAATCAGCACCGGCGTACATTTGGTGACTAAGCTTTTCATTATACTTTATCTGTGTATTATAATACCCAAGCCAATTATTTTGCATCCCCTGTAAAGTAACTTCAATTTCCGGATCACCGCTTCCTAGTATGAGGCAACTAAAACGGGTACCTTCACTTTCAAAAGCCAGGTTTATTGCATCAGCCAGCAGATCGGCAGCTTTCTCATGCACGAGTCTTCCGATAAATACAATTAATGGATATTTTAGTTCGAAATTAAATTCATCACATAGTTTTTTCTTATTTAATTTTTTCCCTTCTTTAAAATCTTTTATGCTGAAATTATCAATAATATAAGTATCTTTTTCAGGATCCCATACTTCATAGTCAATACCATTCAATATACCGGTGCATTTACCCATTTCATAATTGAAGAGAGTTTCGAGGCCATTGGCATCTTCCATTAATTCTTTCATATACCCGGTGCTAACCGTATTTACTTTGTCGGCACATTTAATTCCACTTGCCAGCGGATTGATCGTATCATTCCAATCCAGCAATCCCCAGTTCCATGTATCCCAGGAAGGGATATAAGTTATCTTATCCCAACCCATCCAGCCCTGGTATTGTGCATTGTGTATTGTTAATACCGTTGGAATTCCTGACAGATGCCTGTATGAAAAACAATTCCGCATCATAAAAGGAATGAGGGCTGTATGATGATCATGTACATTTATTACATCAGGGTGATGTTCCCATTTACTCAACCATTCCAAAACAGCAATTTGAAAAGCAGTAAACCTTTCTGTATCATCTTCGTAACTGTATATTTTTTCACGATCCAGTAAACTGTAAATATCAACGCAATACAAATCAAACCCAAGTTTATTGGTCTTTTCCTTAATAATGGTAAAATCAAAATTGAACTGTGCCATAGAAAAATTCCCTTTATGAACTACTTCCCATTCATTTTCATAAAGAAATTTTGTACGATGCATTGGCATCACCACTTTTGCATAATATCCCAGTTCCTGCTGATATCTTGGTAATGCCCCAACTACATCAGCAAGTCCACCGGCTTTTGCCATTGGATAACACTCTGCACTTACATGTAAAATTTCCATTTTTTGTTACTAATATTTTTTCAATTTATGAAGGATATTGATACAAACAATCAATTAAAATTAATTTTAAAAATCAAAGTAGTTGATAATTTTTAAAATATAAAAACTAATTTTCATTCTGAGAAAATTTCTTATTATTTTCAACATTCAAACTAATCACTATTATGCCTACAGAAAAAGAAATCAAATCGGGAAATTTAAAAACAGCAGTAATGCCTACAAATTACGGTGCATTAGGCACTTTGGTAACCGTGTTTTTCTTCTGGGGATTTATTGCCGCTTCAAATGGTATTTTCATCCCTTTTTGTAAAACACATTTCAATTTAACGCAATTCGAATCTCAGTTAATAGATTTCACTTTTTATGGTGGCTATTTTATTGGTTCATTAATATTGTACTTCGCATCACAGGCAAGTAAGGTTGATATCTTAAACAAAATAGGTTATAAAAAAGGCATTATTGCCGGACTTGTGATATCTGCAGCCGGTGCATTGTTAATGATACCGGCAGTACATTCAGGGTCGTTTGGGTTTATTCTTGCAGCTTTTTTTGTAATTGCAATTGGTTTTTCTTTACAGCAAACAGCAGCGCAACCATTTGTTGTTGCATTAGGGACTCCTGAAACCGGTGCGCATAGATTAAATTTTGCCGGCGGTATAAATAATCTTGGCGGATTAATGGGGCCGGTTATTGTTAGTGTTTTATTATTTGGCACTGCAAGCGATGCCGTTGCAAAGGAAGTTGAAATCGCATCTATCAATAATCTATACTACATTCTCGCTGGACTTTTTTTAGCAGTAGCGGTCTTTTATTCAATAGCTAAACTTCCACAAGTTACAAGCCACGAAAAGTTAGAATCAAGTTCTAAATCTAATTTTCCATTGTTTATCATGATCATTGGATTTTTAGTTGTACTCGCTGCTGATTCATTGGTAAAATGGACAGGCCTCAGCGTCGATAAATTTATTTATGCTTCTTTAGTGATCATTGTTGGAGCATTGGTTTATAGCTTTTTAAAGAAAAAGGAAGTTCCTTCACAATGGGGTGCAATGCAATATCCACAGTTGATACTGGGCATGTTGGCCATTTTCGTTTATGTTGGTACTGAAGTTACCATACAAAGTAATTTGGGCGCATTATTAAAATTACCCGAATTTGGAAATTTCGCAGATTCAGATATTAAACCCTACATATCCTTATATTGGGGTAGTATGATGATTGGACGATGGACCGGCGCTGTGAGTGCATTTAAACTCCCTAAAATGTCTAAAGTCATTTTGACGATTGTTGTGCCTTTTATTGCATTTGGAATTGTATTGCTTGTTAATCATTTTACTGGAACTGATATCGGTAATTTATATGTTTACGCGGTTTGTATAGCGGTTATGATTTTTGGGGTATTTATTGGTCAGGAAAAACCGGCAAAAACATTAGCCATTTTTGGTACACTGGGTGTTGTTGCCATGATCATCGGCCTAATGACAACAGGACAAGTATCTATTTTTGCTTTTGTAAGTGGTGGTTTGTGTTGCTCGATCATGTGGCCCTCTATTTTTGCCTTATCTATTACCGGATTAGGAAAGTACACCAGTCAGGGCTCATCTTTTTTAATTATGATGATTTTAGGTGGTGCAATTATTCCACCGGTTCAAGGTACATTTGCCGACAATTACGGCATTCATATATCGTACGTCATTCCTGTCCTTGGTTTCGTTTATTTAATTTTCTTTGCCTGGAAAGTTGGAAGTGTTTTGAAAAAACAGGGATTTGATGTAAACCATATTGAACAGGAAGCAGGCCATTAATTTTTAAGCACAATTATTAAAAGGGCTTTATGAAAGAACAATTTGCAATAGGTATTGATGTTGGTGGAACTACCACTAAATTCGGCGTAGTAAACAGTGCCGGAGAGATCATTGAACAGGACCGCCTTCCCAGCAATGAACACGATGTTGTAGAAGATTTTATTGATGACCTTCACATAAAATTAATGCCAATGATCAAGAGATCAGGAGGTATTAAAAATTTTATGGGAATTGGTATGGGGGCGCCTAATGGCAATATTTACACCGGCACGATTGAGTATGCTCCTAACCTGAAATGGAAAGGAATTATACCGATTGCGGATCTGATATTTAAGAAATTTAAACTAAATACCAAACTTACCAATGATGCCAATGCTGCAGCCATGGGAGAAATGATGTATGGTGCGTGTAAAAATATGAAGCACTTTATTACAATCACGTTAGGAACAGGTGTGGGAAGTGGAATTGTAATAGATGGCAAGATCGTTGTGGGGCATGATGGATTTGCAGGAGAACTAGGCCACACAGTTATCAGGCCGGGTGGCAGGATACATAAAAGTACCGGTATGCGTGGCACGCTGGAATCTTATGCTTCGGCTACAGGTGTACGTGAAACCGCTATTGAGTTACTAACCAAACACCCCGAAGAAGCCAGTTTGTTGCGCAACTACAGTATCAATGAACTCACCAGTGAATCTGTTTATGAATGTGCATTACAAGGCGACAGTATTGCCAATGAGATATTTGAATTTACCGGTCAGATACTGGGAGAATCTTTGTCAAACTTTATCATGTTCTCCTCTCCTTCAGCTATTGTATTATTCGGTGGACTTACCAAAGCGGGTAACCTCTTGCTGAATCCAACAAGAAAGCATATGGAAGCAAACCTGCTGCCTATTTTCAAAAATAAAGTGAAACTGATTTTTAGCGAACTGAAAGAATCAGATGCTGCGATTTTAGGGGCAAGTGCGTTGGTGTGGGAGATGAAGTAGAAAATAAGGAATAAGAAATAAGAAATGTAAAATAAGAAAGTGAAAGGCTCTGAAAATTGCAGAGCCTTTCACTTTATATGAAGCTAAATACTTTCTTATTCCTTATTTCTTATTCCTTATTTCCCTTCTCTTCCTCCCACTTATTCCTTCCCCAACCTTGTATTACATGCTTTTCACTGTGATAAGATGAGCGTACTAACGGACCACTTTCTACATAATCTAACCCAAGCTGGTATCCAATTTCACGATACTCTGCAAATTCATCCGGGTGTATGAACCTTGCAACAGGCAGATGATTTTTTGTTGGTTGAAGGTATTGGCCGATCGTAACAACATCTACCCCATTATTGTACAAGTCTTTTAAAGTTTGAATCACTTCTTCTTTAGCTTCGCCCAATCCAAGCATGATACCGCTTTTTGTACGCATCCCGCCTTCTTTTAATATCTTCAGCGTTTTCATACTCTGCCAATATTTTGCCTGTATCCGTACTTGTTTTGTTAGCCGTTCACTCGTTTCTATATTATGGCTTACCACTTCTGGAGCAGCATCAATGACACGTTGAATATTTTCTATTTCCGCCCTGAAATCAGGAATCAGGGTTTCTAAAGTAGTTGTTGGATTCAGGGCTTTTACAGCTTTAATGGTATTGTACCAGATTATACTTCCTCCATCTTTTAGTTCATCCCTGTCAACTGATGTGATAACAGCATGTTTTACTTTCATCAGGTGAATAGCTTCTGCTACCCTTTGTGGTTCATCCCAATCAACTGCATCCGGCTTACCGGTTGCCACTGCACAAAATCCGCAGCTACGGGTACAAATATTTCCAAGTATCATAAATGTAGCAGTGCCTGCTCCCCAGCATTCACCCATATTCGGACAGTTACCACTTTCGCAGATAGTGTGTAATTTATGTTGATCTACCAGATTTCTTACATGCCTGTATTCCTCACCAATGGGCAATTTAACCCTTAACCAGTCAGGTTTCTTTTGACGTTGTTCAATTATACCTGTATCACATCCCATGAAGAAAAATTGTTTGAATTGTTTTGCAAAGATAAGGGGATAGTGGATACTGGATAATGGATAATGGATGCTGGATGCCGGATGTGTTGGATTCAATTAAAAGTTTACGATCATAAAGAACTATACCGAATCCGAATCTAGTATCCAGCATTACTTTCTCCTTCCGAACATAACAGCTACATAAGCAGTAAAGAAAAATTGCTTTTCTTTTACATATATGATTTGCTGTATCCCTTTTGTATAAAATTCAGCAGTAACTCCTACTTCAATAGCAGAAACCATTTCATTGAATTTACCGTAATCAAAACGAAAAGCAGGTTTTAAATAAAACCCGGGTGTAACTGAAAGATATTTCCAACCGGTACCAAAACTAGGCCCGCCAATATGATTTGCAGCATTAACAAAATCCGCACTATCCGGTGAATTATACCGGATATACACCAGTTGACTATTTTTTTGAATCTGCACCATGTAAGGACGCAATAAGCCTGCAATAAATCCTCCTCCAACATTACCGGTAACACTAACTCCGTTCTTATTTCCTTTATTTCCTAAAAGGAACTGTTTTTGAACGCCTAGCTTTACAGGGTAAAAGAAATTTATTTTCCCGTAGATCTCCGGTGCAGTATTAGCAAAGACAGATTGCTTATTTTCTTTTGGATGCTTACGTTCTGAAATATCTAATTGAAACAGTAATCCCCGTTTTACTGACTGAGCCCTGCCTATTTCAAAAAAACCGCCATACCCGTCACTGGTAAGTTTCACTCCAAATGCTGTATGCTTTTTATATTTTATTACCCCTTCTTCTTCTTGCTTTACGATTGCGTTAATTCGCTCGCGGCGCTGCTCTTTTTTAGACTGCTTCCCGGTTTCCTGTGCCACAACTGGCAAAACCATCAATGCAGAAACTGCTATTAAAAATAATTTCTTCATGTATACTATTTACTTAAGTAAATTTATGCAAAAATACAGTGTTGTGCAATAAGTTATACCGATTATACTAATATTTAGTCCAATGTTGTTTCCTATCGGTAAAATACCATCTAAGATTTAAACGTAGTCCATTGGGCTACATTTTAAATCAAGATGATATTAGATTCAAATATGAAAAGAACCGCTGCACTGAAGCTTTTAAATCCTAAAAATTAATTAATATGACTGCTTCTATCATTTACAAAGGAGATCTGCGTTGCGAATGTACACATGTTCAAAGTGGTACGATCATCGAAACCGATGCACCAACAGATAATCGGGGAAAGGGAGAACGTTTCAGCCCTACGGATACTGTATGCGTTGCTCTGGGCACCTGCATCATTACAACAATTGGAATCAGGGCCAACGACATGCAAATTAACCTGACAAATACACAAATTGGAGTAACAAAATTTATGTTGAGTGAACCGAGGCGTATCGGAAAAATTGCTGTTGTAATTCAATTCCCGCATTTAGCCGATTTAACGGAAAAAGACAAGATGATCATACAAAAGATTGGTGACAACTGCCCGGTCATGAAAAGTCTTCATCCCGATATTGAAGTATTGATTGAATATAAATGGTGATGTATGACTTATGAGTATTGAACATTGAATATTATGAAACAGTAAGATCTTTGGAAATGTTCAATGTTCAATACTCAATTCTCAACAATCAATATTCAACATATTTGTCCCAAAATTTTATTTCCTATTGCACATTGCAAACAACGCTTTTGATCACAATACTCCGTTTTCAATTGTATCAAAGCCTGCGAATCAAAAGCGGTTTTATTTTCTATACCAATCAATTCAAAATTTTTAGTAATACTGTTTAATTCGGTTGGCAACTGCTCCATCCATTGCAGTGCTTTTATTTTATACTTTTCCTTGTTATTAAAATATCCGTAAGTATATACTACCGGAATGATCGTATTGATCATAATATTCTGAACCATTTGTTTTCCCAGCGATTTCTTTTTAGATAGTGCAGCTTCGTCAAAAAGATAATGATCAAGCCAGTATCCATTTGCAGTTATAGAAAGTAATTTTGCAATATCATTAAAATCGTCTGCATCTTTAACTGTAGAAAATAACAAGCTGCTTTTATGTATCAATGCTGCCAGCTGTGCTAACCTGATAGTTGGAAAATTTGCCGGTCGCATCCGGAGAAAATATACCGGGAAATGATTTTTTTTCAATGAATATTTTTTTTGAAGAAACCGGTATTCCTTTTGGAGCATTAAGGGATAATCATCTTTAAATTCTTCTTCAAGTAATCCTGCCTGCCCTATTAAAAGGGCTTCCAACTGGTAAAGTTCCTCTTTATGCTTTAAAATAATGTTTAAAGAAATACTTTTTGCAATACTTTCAAATGCTTCACTATTCATCTTTGATCCAAAATACCTGGCGAGCACCCACCAAAAAACTTCATCCCAGTGTTGTTTATTTTGCTGCAACAATGTTTCAATATATTTTGCTTTTTGTTGCAACCTTTCTATGAGTAACCTCTCTTTCCATAAAGTAATTGTTAATGCATTCACCGCTTGTATTTGGCTTTCACATGGAATAAACTGTGGTTCCTGCATGAGTCCGTCAAATTTTTTTAGTAATAATTTTGAAACCCTCGTTTGCAGTTCTAATGTTGAAAAAGGAAGTTGCAGATCAGGATCAAATTTCCATACAACATGTAAAATAACATTGTTGTAATTTTTATCAATGCTGTGCTTATGTTGATGCCATTCAGAAGAATTAATATGTATCTCAATACTTCCTGCCCAAACGGTATTGCCGACTTTGATTTTGGCATTTAAAAAATCAGGGCCCTGGTTGGTATTGTAGATGCCCGGATTTAAAATCTGTATTTGTTGTTCATCAGTAGTTTGCAACTGACTCGAATTAAAATACTGATATTGCCATATATATTGTAATAATCTTTCTGTCATAGGGTTAACAGTTTATTTGTGGAATATTTTTTAGGAATACTCAATCATTTATAAATTCAAAATACATAAGTTATCTAAAAAGACGGGGAGGAAAACAACAGAAAATAGAAGTATTTTTCCGGTAAGGGAAATAAAGAGTTTGCTTTGCTGCAGAGATGTAAGCAAGTACGAGTGTTATACTATTTGATTATTTACAACAAATTCAATTGTTGTATTACCCTGCTGACGGGCAATCCCATAACGTTGTAAAAATCGCCATGAATACTTTTTATTCCAATCACGCCAATCCATTCCTGAATGGCATAAGCGCCCGCCTTATCATAAGGCTTATATTTATCAACATAGAAAATAATCTGTTCTTTAGTAAGTTCATTAAAAGCAACATGAGTTGTATCAGCAAATGCAATTTCATTTTTTTTATCAAGAATAACAACTCCGGTAATAACCCGGTGATCTTTTCCGGAGAGGTTTTCCAAAATACAAATGGCATCTTCCCTGTCTTTAGGTTTGCCAATGATCTGCTCATTGCAAACCACAATTGTATCAGCGGCAAGAACGGGAATAACAGGATTTATTTTTGCAATGACCGCAAGTGCTTTATTACGTGCAATGTGTATGGCAGCTTCCTCAAAAGTCAGGTCTGTTGGAAAAGATTCATCTGTTTCACTTATAATAACATCAAAATCAATTTCGGCCCATTCAAGCAATTGTTTACGCCGGGGAGATTGTGAAGCCAGAATTATTTTTTGCATAATTATTACAGAAATAATTTAAAAAACAGCATAGATAAAATACCGGTTAAAATAACCATTTTGATCAAACTGCTCAGCCGGTGATAATCGGCAGGTTTTGTTGCTACATACAGTCCTTTCAAAATAACAAATAATGGCAGAATGATCAGAAAGATTGAATAGAGTGCACTAACCCACCAGCCAGATTGCCAAACATATAATTGTACGATAACCAGCAATGCAATACATACTACGATCCATACTGCAGTAAAGACCTTTGCAGCAGGCACACCCCATACAATCGGCATTGTTTTACAATCATATTTTGCATCGCCAAACATGTCCTCCATATCTTTTATCACTTCCCTGATCAATGATACAATAAAAGCAAAACCGGCATAAAGTATGGTAAACTTATACAGTTTTCTTATATCAACATCATAAACACCATCATGCCATCCTCCGTAATTTATGTTGCCTGCACCAGCAAAAAAATAAACTACAATGATCACCCAGGCAGTCAAAGCTGCAATAATGATATTGCCAGACAATAACTTTCTCTTGAATGTTGTTGAATAAAACCAAAGGAGTAACACACAAAATATATTGATGATACTGATGATCCACTTTCCGGTTTTATAACTAATAAATAAGCTAATCAATATACCAAAAAAAGAAAAAAGGATGTGAAATAAAATGGCCCAACGGCGTTTGAGTGTTTTATCAACTACAACTTTATCAGGTTTATTAATGGCATCAATATGCATATCAAAATAATCATTAATGATATACCCTGCTGCTGCTATCAGAACAGAAGCTATGATCAATAAGTAAAACAATAGATGATGAAATGAAGCAGGATGAATACTAACACTCGTTCCAACCCTTAGAGAATCAACAACAAAAAAATAAAACATCCATTGTGTAATTGCAATAAATATAAGATTAGGCCATCGAATAAGTTTTAAAAATGCAAATAACAATTTCATTTACAATATGCTGATTGTTAAATTAATTAATGCCGTGAAATTATCATTCATAGAAACCGGTTATTTAGATGTAAGAGCATTATCGTGAGTCCAGTGGTTATTCAACTTTAATACTTTTTCAATAACATCCCTTACGCATCCTTGTCCGCCATTTACAGGGGAAATATAATGAGATAGGTTTTTAATTTCAGGGACCGCATCAGCGGGACAACAAGCCAAACCTGCCAGTTGCATTGGAATCATATCAGGTATATCATCTCCCATATATAAAACCTGTTCCCATTTTAAATTGTACTTTGATATATATTCAAGTAAAATTGCTTTCTTATCCGTTGCATTCATGAAAACTTCCACAACTCCCAATCGCTGCAATCGTAATTGCACTGCGTGAGAATTACCACCGGAAATAACAAGGATATGATATCCTTTTTTAATGGCCAGTTGTAAAGCATAACCATCTTTGATATTCATGCGGCGGGCCATTTGCCCATCATCCAATAACAAAAGACTGCCATCAGTAAGTACCCCATCAACATCCAGTACAAATGTGGTGATATTTTTGAAACCAGATAGTACGTTCATTTTGTTTAGAATGTTTAGGGTTTAGGTTAAGAAAGTTTAGAGTTTAGGAGTTTAGAGTTTAGGAATCCCAACATCAAACTATGAACTATGAACTTCAAACAATGAACTATGAACTATTTCTGTGCATCCCTCCATTCATATACCCAGGTGCTTTGTATCATTTCTAGATGCCCTTCATTACTTTCTTCAGCTTTACCGGCAAAATTGGGTATTTCCAACACCCATTTCAACAGATCAGTAAAGCGAATACGATATATCTTTGACTCGCCAAAATCATCTCCAAATCTTTCATAAAGTTTTAAAGCTATATCTTCATAATCTTTCCAGTGTATGGGTAGTTCAAAAGCCATTTTTATATTATTTATAAAGTTAAGATTGAAGCTGAGGTTAAGGTTAAGGCTAAGGTTGCGAAGTGCTCAACCATAAACTTAATCTTCTTTTTACTCACCTAAAAATTGTGTTTGATCAGGTAAAGTTACCGTTACATCTCCGTTACCAGTTAATAATACACACTGACAACCAAGCCTTGAATTTAGTCGCGGATTAATGGCTCTGTCAATAAAATCCTCTTCCTTGTCACTTAATTCTTCAACAAAATCTTCTCCGTTTTCTAAATAAAGATGACAGGTACTGCATGCGCAAACACCGCCGCAGTTGTGGTGCAGTACTATGTCGTTCTTCAATGCAACTTCCAAAACTGACTGGTCTGCTTCTACATTTTTAATACTGATAGGTTTTAAGCCCTTTTGTTCAAACTGAAAGGTAATATTATACATACTGCAAATTTCGGATTGCAAACCTACAGGAAATTACCAAATAAGGAAAATCTGTATTATATTTAATTCTTAGTTTGAAAATCTCCATCATTGCGAGGAACGAAGCAATCCAATTGAAATTTTACATATAATACTGAAGATTGCTTTGTTCCTTACAATGACGAATAGTCGTATTTTGGCACGATAATTACTTATTTGGTACAATGACTTTACTTTGTAATACCATCTTGATTTAATATGTAGTCCAAAGGACTACGTTTAAATCAAGATGGTATTATGCCGATCGGAAAAAATATTGGACTAAATATTAGTATAATCGGTATAACAAATAAGTAAAGATTCTTTCTTATTTTAATTACATCAAATATATCGAAGAAAATATATGACTGAAAAAAACATAATCTATATTTTTTTTTCATTAGCAATGATCCTATCCTGGAGTTGTAATTCAGGAAAGAATGATAAGAATATTGTAACCCCTGATGCTATTATATATAAAATTGATACTGCCTCTCAAAGTCGGGGTCAGGTAGCGAAAAAACCGCCTATAATTAATATCATTGATACTATTGTAGTAAAACAAATTGTTTTATATATGAAGGACAGTGCCCGTTCAAGTGAAAGGATTGGATCAAAGCTGAATACTATTTATGAAAAAACACTCTCAGATATCATTAAAAAAAACAAACTTATAAAAACCGGTTCAAGAATGGCATGGTTTAAAAGCAGCAGCGAACCCTTCTATTTCGAAGCAGGAATACCGGTGAATAAAGTTCCCGCTAAACTACCAAAGAAAGTTTATGTAAAGAATATTGGCGGTGATAGTGCAGTCATCGCACATTTCTATGGCCCGTATGAACTGACTTATGAAGGTTATGGCGCATTAAAAGACTGGATGAAAGAACATAAGAAAAAAGCCGCGGGTGCTCCTTATGAAATTTATGTCGGTGAAATGATTGATAGCAATAGAAGAGCTGTAGATCCTTACAAAGTTCAAACGAATATTGTATTTCCACACCATTGATAGGTCTTTGTCATTGTGAGGCACCAAGCAATCCTTTTATTTTATCAGATTGCTTCTTACCTTACAATAAGGCTATTAAGGGTTCATGATACTATCTGTAAGCCGTAAATAAGTTGTACGTAGTTTTGGATAATTTGTCAATAACCGTAAATGCTTATCCAGTGTTTGAATATCTTTTCTCACAGCGGGGCCTGTTTGCAGATCTCCCGGCGAACGAAGTTTTATACGGGCAGCCGTTTCCAGTATCAGTGGTTTCAATAAATCAAAATTTACCTGTTCTTGCTTACAAAAATCTTCAGCAATCGCATATAAATGATTGGTAAAATTACTCACAATTACAGCTGCGGCGTGTAACTTTAACCGATCACCATCATTGATCACCTGCACATCCGGAGATAATGTATTTGCAAATTGATGAATCGTTTTTATAACTAACGCATTATTGCCATCAATGAGAAATGGTATGTCAGGAATCAATTCCATTTCTTTTCGTAGGCTCTGCAAGGGATATAAAACTCCATAATTATAGGATACATTTTTTAATACATCCTTTGAAACCGACCCTGCTGTATGTACAATCAGTTTATCATGAATGTTAAAGTGTTGAACACATTCGTATATAGCCATATCCGATACGGCAATTATAAAAATATCGGCAGATTTATCCAATGTTCCGTTATAATCTATATAAGTTGATTGCAATTCATCTGCAAGCAATTTTGCATTTTCTATATTCCTGCTTGCCACCTGTATAACCTTGTGATCGTTCTTTTGCATCAACCTTGCCAACGTTGTAGCAACATTGCCTGATCCGATAATGACAACATTCATGAAAAATTAATTTTAATATTAATAATAATTATAAAAATTCAACTGTATGTTCAACTATAAACAATAACGAACATTCTTGTAATATTATTTGATGATATCATAACCCGTAACTTTATCGTTATGAAATTACAACAAAAGATATTAATTGGATTTTTCAGGGCCAAAATAAACATACTTAAGATATTCAGTATGCGCAAGGCTGCAACTGAAACACTCAGGTTATTTTTAACTCCAATGATGAAAACTTCCGTTAAAGAAAAAGAGATTTTCAGGAATGCAGAGCCATTACAGTTCTATTTTGAAAACAAATTGATCAAAGGCTACAGGTGTAATCATCCTAAAGAAAATAAAATATTGATCCTGCATGGTTTTTCTTCCAGTTGCCACAATTTTGATAAATATGTTGCGCCACTGCTGGACAAGAATATTGAAGTACTTGCTTTTGATGCACCAGCACATGGCGCCAGTGAAGGCATTACTACAAATGCAGTTGAGTATAGCGTATTGATAAAAAAGATCCATGAGTTATACGGGCCAATCAACGGGTACATCGCCCACTCTTTTGGAGGTATTGCCATTTGCCTGGCCATGGAAGATATGCTTCATGATTCAAATACAAAAATAGTTTTGATAGCCCCGGCTACCGAAACAAATACTGCTGTTGATGGAGCCTTTTCCATGCTGGGACTTAAAAATGAAGTGCTTAGAAAAACTGTTGATACACTTATTTTTGAAAGAAGTGGTAAAGAGACCGATTGGTTTTCGATCAGACGTGCTATGAATAATATTGACGCTTCTGTATTGTGGTTCCATGATGAAAATGATGATATTACTCCTTTGACTGATGCATTAAAAGTAAAATCGGACAACCATTCTAATATAAAATTCGTTATTACAAAAGGATTGGGACATAGAAAAATTTACCGCGATGAAACAGTAATAAATGAAACTGTAAAATTTTTGTAACATTTTGTTCGTTTAATGTCTTTCTGGAAGAAAAATGTTGATTTTTCAATTTTAAAGTAATATTGCATTGTACAAATGATCTGTATCCCTTTTTTTGTTGAATAAAGATTTACAGTAAAATTGAGTCCCGAAAGTATCGGGATAAATAACACAACTATGTTGAAACTTGCTACTATAGCTGGTTTCAAAAAAAAAATACCAAGAAAAAACATGGCAAAAAATTTATTGATTGTTGAGTCACCGGCCAAAGCCAAAACAATTGAAGGCATCCTTGGAAAAGATTTTGAGGTAAAAAGTTGTTATGGCCATATCCGCGATTTGGAGAAGAATGATATGGGTATTGATATTACTAACAATTTTACACCTAAATACATTGTTCCTGCTGAAAAAGAAAAAGTAGTACGTGACCTGAAAAGCATTGCCAAAAAAGCCGATGAAGTCTGGCTGGCATCGGATGAGGACCGTGAAGGAGAAAGCATCAGCTGGCATTTGGCAGAAGTGTTGAATTTAGATCCAAAAACAACTAAGCGGATCGTTTTTCATGAGATCACAAAACCTGCCATTCAAAAAGCGGTTCAAAATCCACGTACTATTAATATGAACCTGGTTAATGCCCAGCAGGCAAGAAGAGTATTGGACAGGATCGTTGGATTTGAACTGAGTCCTGTATTATGGCGAAAGATTGGCCAGCAAGGCGGTTTGAGTGCAGGAAGGGTTCAAAGTGTAGCAGTAAAATTAATCGCAGAAAAGGAAAGAGAAATAAACCAGTTTAATTCGGTAGGCAGTTTTAAAGTGGAGGCTTTATTTGCGGCTACTGATTTAAATAACAAAACGGTTAATTTTAAAGCCGATGGAAATAGGTATACGGAATCTGAAGAAGCAGAAAAATTCCTTCAGACATGTATCGGTGCAAAATATACTGTTAAAGATATTCAGGTGAAGCCAGGAAAACGTTCTCCGGCCGCACCCTTTACTACATCTACCCTTCAGCAGGAAGCAAGCCGTAAATTAGGATATGGAGTTAGCAAAACCATGTTATTGGCACAAAAATTATATGAAAGTGGTAAGATCACTTACATGCGTACAGATAGTGTAAACCTTGGAGAAACGGCCATGGACGGAATTAAAGAGGCCATCAATAAAAACTTCGGTGCCAGATACCTGCAGGTAAGAAAATACAAAAATAAAAATGAAAGTGCTCAGGAAGCACACGAAGCTATTCGCCCTACATATATGGAAAATAGTTTTGTAACTGATCCTGATCTGAGCCGATTATACGAATTGATATGGAAACGTACCATTGCCAGTCAGATGAGTGATGCAGAACTGGAAAAGACAACTGCTAAAATTAATATCAGTACTAACCTGCCTACGGGACAGGCAGGTAATGAAGAACTAACTGCAAGTGGTGAAGTGATAAAATTTGATGGCTTTTTAAAAGTATACCTTGAAAGTACAGATGATGAAGAGATTGATAACGAAGATGAAAGCCGCCTGCCCAATTTAACTGTTGGCCAGAAACTGGATTTTAAACAAATGACCGCAACAGAAAAATTCACTAAACATTCGGCCCGATACACAGAAGCATCTTTAGTTAAAAAGCTGGAAGAGCTTGGTATTGGAAGGCCCAGTACTTATGCTCCCACCATCTCTACTATAGTAAAAAGAAATTATGTTGAGAAAAAAGATAAAGAAGCCATTAAAAGAACTTTTCGCATTTTAAAATTAAAAGATGATAACATTGTTAAAATAACTGAGCAGGAAAATACAGGTGCAGAAAAATCAAAACTTTTTCCAACAGATCTCGGACTGGTTGTCACGGATTTCCTAAACCAGCATTTTGAAAAAGTAATGGATTACTCTTTTACTGCAAATATTGAAAAAGAATTTGATGATATCGCAGAAGGTAAAATTGTATGGAATAAAATGGTTGGTGATTTTTATGCCCCATTTCATGCCGGTGTTGAACATACCCTTGAAACAGCAGAAAGAGCAGTAGGTGAAAGAATATTGGGTACCGATGAAGTCAGTGGTAAACCTGTTATGGCAAGAATGGGAAAATATGGCCCCATGGTTCAGATCGGATCTCAGGGCGATGAAGAAAAACCACGGTTTGCAAAACTGAAAGCATCACAGAGTATTGAAACGATCAGTTTGGAAGAAGCACTGGAACTTTTTAAAATGCCTTTAACACTAGGGTTACATGATGAACTGGAAGTATCTGTTAACATTGGAAGATTTGGGCCCTACGTAAAATTCGGTGAACAATTCATTTCTATACCAAAAGGAGAAGACCTTTCTGAAATTGATATGAAAAGGGCTGTAGAAATAATCAATGCCAAGCAAATTGAAGATGCACCCATTGGTTATTTTGATGAAAAACCTATCACAAAAGGCAAAGGCCGGTTTGGTCCATTTATTAAATGGAATGATCTTTTTATAAATATCCCAAAAGCATATCATTTTGATACCCTTACTCAACAGGATTGTAATGAGCTGATTGAGAAAAAAATAGAAAAAGAAGCCAATCGCTTTATCAGGCAATGGCCCGAAGAAAAAATTGCCCTTGAGAATGGACGCTGGGGGCCTTTCATACGATTCGGAAAAAAAATGCTGAAACTTACTTACGGGCCTAATGGAAAATATACTTCCGAAGAACTTGCTATTATAGAATTGGATGAGGTGAAGAAAATGATTCTTACACAGGAACCCAAAGCATTTGACAAGAAAACAACCGCTAAAAAAACGGCAACAAAAAAAACAATTACAAAGAAAAAAAAGTAAAATGAACCTGTATGATAATGCTTCAGTTTTCTTTAACGAAAGAAGATTTTGTAAATTATCATTCTTTCATCATGTGGGATGCTCCTGAAAATAAACAGAAGAAAATAAAATATTACATCAGGCAATTGATACCCATTATTCTGTTTATTGCCGCATTTTATTACACCGGAATATTTGAAAGAAACAGCAAATTTATTTTATTAATATCAGGTTTTATCATAATTACTTCAGTACTTTCTCTGTTTGGCATTCGTTCAAATACAATTAAACAGGCAGAAAAAATCGCTACTGACCCCAACAACAGTTCAATTTTTCTGGAAACAATTTTTACAATATCTGAAACAGGGATCATAACTAAAGATAATTTAACTGAGACCAAATTTCAATGGAATGCTTTTATAAAAAAACAAGAAAATAAAAGGTATTATTATTTATTTACCAGTACCATTCAGGCAATTATTATCCCAAAAAGGGTTTTTAAAAATCACGATGAAAGTATTCAATTTGAGAAATTACTTTCACAAAATCTTTCATTTGATGCTGAGATCGGTTTTCTAATAAAAAGTTAGTCACTTCTGTGGAAAATTAATGACACAACTTTAATCAGTTCTTTCCGATATTGAACCCGAAATCACAAAAACAAATTTTTGAAAGAAAACAAAGAGATATCAGCCCTGCTTCAATTGATTGATGATCCTGATGAGGATGTATACAATACTGTAAGTGATAAAATAATTTCTTTTGGAAAAGAGATCATCCCCAACCTTGAAAATTTATGGGAAACTATCAGCAATGAAGATACTCAGGAAAGAATTGAATTGCTCATCCATCGATTGCATCTCAGAGACCTGACCACCGAATTTGAATCCTGGAAAAATGGCACTGCAAATTTACTGGAAGGAACCATACTTGTTTCAAAATACCATTATCCCGATATGCAGCCTGCTGTTATTATGCAGGAAATAGAAAAGCTCAGGCGTAATATGTGGCTGGAACTTAATAACTACCTTACTCCTATTGAAAAAGTAAATGTGTTGAACAGCATATTTTATAATTATTATAAACAAAAAGGTGTAGAAATAAGTTATGATTCTCCTGACCCGTTTTTAATAAATAAGACCCTTGAAACTAAAAAAGGAAATGCACTCAGTAATGGGGTCCTTTTGATCATTTTATGCGAATTGCTTGACATACCTGTAAGAGCTATTAATATTCCCAGGCAGTTCATACTGGGATATTTTGATGAGCAATATGATGCTTTGAACCCTGTTGGGCATTCTTCCGAAAAAATAAATTTTTATATCGATCCTTTAAACGGACAAATGTATTCTCACAAAGACATTGAGAATTATTTTAAAAAACTTTCTGTACCACCTGTAACTTCATACTTCAGGCCAATAAGTAATAAACGTATTATACAATTTTTACTGGAGGAATTAAGTAAGTGTTATGACAATGACAGGAATCGATATAAGATGGAAGAACTATTGGTACTGGCTGCTTTGCTTGAAGGATAGTTTGAAGGGTGAGGTTAAGGGTGAGGGTGAGGTTGAGGTTGAGGTTAAGGTTGAATGGCGAGTGTTAAGTGGGAAAAGGATATCTTGCATGATTAATTTTATTAAAACCCTAAACCCTAAACCCTAAACCCTAAACCCTAAACCCTAAACCCTAAACCCTAAACCACCAACTCCCCTTCCAGATCATAATCAAAAGCTTTTGTGATCTTCACCTGCACAAATTCACCCACCGGAAGTTTTTTATCGCTTTTAATAATAACTTCATTATCTACTTCAACACTGTCAAATTCAGTGCGCCCGATAAACCTTCCCGCTTCTTTTTTATCAACCATTACCTTCATGATCTTACCAACTTTAGCTTCATTTTTTTCCAGGCTGATATCCTGCTGCACTTCCATGATCTCCTGAGCCCTTGATTCTTTTTCATCTGCAGGAACATCATCTTTCAGATCATAAGCGCTTGTCTGTTCTTCATGGCTGTAGGTAAATATGCCAACACGGTCAAAGCGCATTTTTTGTAAAAAAGTTTTTAACTCCTCTACATCATCTCTTGTCTCGCCGGGAAAACCGGCTATTAAAGTTGTACGGATACAGATATCAGGTATGCGAAACCGTATCTCATTGATCAGATCTTCCATTTCTTCCCTGGTAATCTGACGCTTCATTGCCAGTAACATATTGTTTGATGCATGTTGTAACGGCATATCCAGGTAATTACAGATATTGTCACGTTCTTTTATGGCATCAATAATGTCTAGTGGGAATTTTGAAGGGTAGGCATAATGCAATCGAATCCATTCAAGCCCTTGCACATCTGCCAAGGCATGTAATAATTTAGGAAGCTCCCTTTTTTTATAAATATCCAGTCCATAATAAGTTAGTTCCTGTGCAATAAGCATCACTTCTTTCACACCACGCTGAACCAATTTTTTCGCTTCCTCAACCAATGATTCAATACTTCTGCTTATATGCTTACCACGCATTAATGGAATAGCACAAAAAGAGCAGGTTCTGTTGCAGCCTTCACTGATCTTCATATATGCGTAATGCTGAGGTGTGCTCAGTAATCTTTCTCCAATTAGTTCTCCTTTATAATCAGCTTCAAATTGCTTCAAAATCATTGGCAATTCCATTGTGCCAAAGTATGCATCAACTTCAGGAATCTCCATTTCAAGATTTTGTTTATAACGCTCACTCAAACAACCTGTTACATAAACTTTATCCAGTTTGCCTCTTTTTTTTAATTCGATATTATCCAGTATTGTATTGATACTTTCTTCCTTTGCTTTTTCAATAAAGCCACAAGTATTAATAATAACTATGTTATGGTCCTTTTTACCACTTTCATGAACAGTATCAATTTCATTGGCAAGCAATTGGCCACTAAGTACTTCACTATCAACCATATTTTTGCTGCAACCCAACGTAATAATATTTACTTTATCCCGTTTTAATGTTTTTGTCTTCATATTAATCAGGCAAAGATAACAAAAGACCAGTGCTATTTAAAGGCTTCGAGTGCCAAAAGACAGTTTAAAGTATTGATTTTGAACAATAGTTGGTAAAAATTGTAGTTTATACGACAAGCCAGTATTAAAAAATAGTTATTTTTACTTCCATGAAATTAAGAATTGCCATTCTGGATCTATATGAAGGTGTTACCAATCAGGGAATGCGTTGTATTCGTGAGATCCTCAATCAGTTTTCAGAAATAAACCATATAGATCTGCACTATGCTGAATTTGAAGTAAGGCTTGAAAAAGAAGTGCCTGGCATGGATTACGATATTTATATTTCAAGTGGAGGCCCCGGAAGCCCATTGGAAAGTGAGGGTAGTGATTGGGAAAAAGTTTATTTTAACTGGTTGAATAAGATTGAAAAATTTAATGATAATGAATCAAATTTGATCAAAAAACAAGTATTCTTTATTTGCCATTCATTTCAATTAGCGTGCAGGCATTATGAAGTAGCTGACGTTTCTAAGAGAAAAAGTACTTCATTCGGTGTTTTTCCTATACACTATCTATCAAATTCAGCATTCGAACCAATATTCGGCGGGTTGAATGATCCTTTTTATGCAGTAGACAGCAGAGATTACCAGGTAATAAATCCAAATCACAATAAGATCAAAAAGATGGGAGCCAGTATTTTAGCCATAGAAAAGAACAGGCCCCATGTTCCACTTGAAAGAGCCATCATGGCGATACGGTTTAATGAAAATATAATCGGTACTCAATTTCATCCGGAAGCTGATGCCATTGGTATGTCGCTTTATCTGCAAACCCCCGAAAAAAAGGAGACCGTTATTGCCAATCATGGTGAATTAAAATGGCAATCTATGATTGAACACTTAAACGACCCCGATAAGATCATGAGTACGTATGATCATATTTTACCAAATTTTCTCAGAAACGCCATTGGTAAAATGGAACTGGTGACAATTTAACTTCCCAATACTTCTTTACTCAAAATTTACAGGCTATATTTTTTCACCGGAAAGGCTTATTTTTTAATGCTGATTTATAGTTAATTTTATTGGTACATTTAAGACAATTAATAAAATGCTATATGGATAAATATTTAAGAGAAGAGTTCAATAAAAATTTCACCGAAGAAAAATACCAGGCTTACATGCTGGAAGTGGAGGGTTTACATCCAGGTTCTTTGGATTTCAGAAATGCCGAAACTCCGATCTTTGTTAATAAGGATTTTAAAAATAAAATGTTGGGGGCATGTGAGAAAATCATTGATGTTATAACTGATCCCAATTTTATTCAGTTGACTGACAGGAGTATTCCAAATGCACTAAACGTTCCTGGTGAAGACAGCCATCCTCAGTTCATTGTTTTTGACTTTGGCATTTGCAAAAATGAAATGGGGCAATTGGAACCCCAGCTAATTGAAATGCAGGGATTCCCTACGTTATATGCATTTCAGGCTTACCACAGTGAGCTTACTTCATCCTATGTAAATTTACCTGCAAATTATTCTCCATATCTCAATGAATACAATAAACAATCTTACACTGAATTACTAAAAGAGATCATTGTTGGAGAACTGGATCCTGCGGATGTAATACTACTTGAGATCTTTCCTGAAAAACAGAAAACAAGGATCGATTTTTATTGTACTGAAAAATTAATTGGCATAAAAACAGTTTGCCTCACTAAATTAAAAGCTGAAGGTAAAAAACTGTATTATGATGATGGCGATAAACGTAAGTATATCAAACGAATTTATAACCGACTCATTTTTGATGATTTACAACAACAGGAAGGCCTTGAAAATATCATAGATCTTTCCAAACCTTATGATGTTGAATGGGTTCCGCATCCAAACTGGTTTTACCGTATCAGTAAATTCACTTTACCATTCATTCAAAATCCTTATGTACCGGAAACTTATTTTTTAAATGAGATAAAACAACCGGTTGACCTCTCTTTGTATGTGTTAAAACCCTTGTTTTCTTTTGCCGGAATGGGTGTTGTAATTGATGTTACACAGGATGATATTGACAAGATAAAAGATCCTGAAAACTGGATCCTACAACGAAAAGTGTATTATGCCCCCATCATTGAAACTATGGATGAACCTGCTAAAGCTGAGATCAGGTTATTTTATTTCTGGAAAAATGAATGGGCAAGGCCTGTTGGAGTGCATAATCTTGCCAGACTTAGTAAAGGAAAAATGATTGGAACCAGGTATAATAAAGATAAAACCTGGGTTGGCGGAACTGTTGCATTTTTTGAAAACGATTAAATGGTACAAATGAAAATTGGTATTGAAAGATTTGAATTCTATCTGGCAAAACTTGAAGAACTCTTCATACAGGCTTCCAGGGAAAAAAATCCGGGATTGTGGTTATACATCAATGATGCCCGTACACCGGCATTTATGTTAGAAGGGCTTGCTAAACTATATGCAGGCTTACATAATGAAAAAAGGTTTTCAAAAATAAAAGAAGATCTGAAAATGCTGGAAGATACATTGGGCACGATCGATTATTACGACAGCTTTGCCAAAGAATTTGTAAATAAAACAAATATACCTGCCGAAGTAACGGATTATATGCAGGGACAGGCACGTGAAAAAATTCAATACTTTAATGAATTGCTTTCCGAGAGAAACTGGATAGGTGAAAAACCAGACAGGATAAAAAAGATAAGAAATAAATTAAAAGATGCAGATTGGCTGAAAGCCGACAAAGAAGTAATTGTTATAGCAGGTTTTTATAAAGATTCAATAGAAAAGATCATAAGCGAGGTTGTGAAGTCGAATTATAAACTTACCGAAATTGAAACGCAGGTTCATGAGATGCGCAGAAAACTTCGTTGGTTGAGTATATACCCACGTGCATTACAAGGGGCCATTCAACTTACAGATAATAATATACTGGATGAATATCTCAATAAATATTTAACACCTGAAATTATTAATTCGCCTTTCAATAAAATGCCTGAAGCCGGGGTAAATCAACATTTTTTAATGCTGGAAAAGAATTATTTTTTGGCACTCAGCTGGATGATATCATCACTTGGAAAGTTAAAGGACAATGGTTTAAGAATTGTTGCCATAACAGAATCTTTACAACTGATACACGGAATTGATCATGAAAGTGCCTTGGCCATGTCTTATGAAATATTAGGGTCTCAACATCCCAACCTATCTACAATTTTATCGGATGCATCTGCAATCAGTGAAACTTATTTTAAAGAAAAGAATCTTGCGGATCTATTGTCGGGTATTGCTACCATAAACTGATATCATTATTACTGCAATTCTTTTTCCTGAAAATATATATTGGA
>JANOPU010000183.1:0-18619 GCA_031422055.1 Ferruginibacter sp. | reverse complement strand
ACAGGTTATCCTTAAACAAAACAGGATAAACAGCTGGCTGCTTTTGTTTATGCTGATCATCCCGTATATACTTTCTTTTTCTATTGGCGTAATTGGTTGCCTGTTATTGTCAGCTGCTATTACATATTTAATTCATTTTCGTTTACTTACGAGGAAAAGGCGATTGATAAACCTGCTGGCCGTTGTGGCAACTGTAGCAATTTCTTTTTTTACGTTTCTTATATTATTCTTTCCCCAAAACATCCTCTTTTTGAGATTTGAAAATATTTTTATCGGCAATGACACTTCCGGCAATGGCCGGACATACGAAGCTTTTATTCTTGCAATGAAGATGCTTGATCTGAAAAGTTATGAATGGGGAATCGGGGCTGGGCAAATAAAAATATTGGGTGCAGATATCATCAGGAGCTATTATCTCTATGACCTGGATTATAATACGTTCGCAATACCCAATGCAGTTGCAGAAACACTTGCAATTTTTGGATGGGTTGGTTTTACATTGAGATTATTAGTGGAAATATTTTTATTTTTTTATACAAAGGTCTGGACAAACTATTACAGGTTGTTATTATTTATTTTTATTTTCTTCTATCAGTTTTCCGGAAGCTTTATTACTAATATTGCTGAGTATGTGATATGGATACTGGCTTTTACCAATTCTTTTCCGGACTTTGATGTAAGAAAAAAATACACAGGTCGTATAGTATGCTAAAAAGATTTAGATTTGGTATAGCAATTTTTTCTACAGGACAATTACTTTTTTAATCTGGGTATTACGATTTGCAATAACAATTGGAAATTAAATTTAAAAAATAACACCATGACAGAAGTGATAAATTTATTGGCATTAAGAGGTGTTGTCGGTTCTGCTGGAGACCTTTATTATGCTAAAGGACACACAACTGCTGGAGATAGTGGAGGTGGAATTTTTTTAGAAGGTGGTGGTGTGGATTCAAATTACCTCTTGCCAAATCAGTTTAATGTATTTGAAAATGTTAGAGTCTTCAAGAGCAGTGATTACAAAAATGCTTTACTGATGACCGGCCAGCAGGGGCAAGTTACATTTCTGAATTGCCAATTCGATGGGTTCTTCAGGGATGGAAAATATTCTTTGGGTCAAAATGTGCATATTATTAACGTTGATCGCTATACATCAGCTACCATTTCCTTTATCAATTGCACTATACAGAATGGGGATTACGGAATAGTACTTGAATGGGCAGAAAACATTACTATTGACAATTGTTGGTTTGAAAATTTAGGTGTTGCTATATCAGTATACAGCCATAATCAGGATAATAATGATAATCCCTGCAAAAGCATCAATATTCTTAACAGTAGATTTGCTAATGCTGCTGGATTTGGCTCATTGGAGGCACCATCTAACATTAAGGAAGGGCAATGTGTTAATATTTCCAATTCATTTGTTAATGTGTATAATAATTATGTTGTAGTAACTGATCCTGAAGGAGAATTCTTTGATCCTGCTAGTTCGTTTATTATTACTGATAACAATACCAAGGGTGGTGTATTAGCCCAGGGAAATACTTTTCAGGTCTATAAATTAGGTAAGACCTTTGGTATCATGCAGATTATTTCGGTTGTAAGCAATACAATTGACTGTGCAGGAAACAGATTGGTTTTTGTAACTGGGACTGAATCCGTAATAAAAACCATAAAGTCAAGTATTAATGCGGGTGAATATTTAACAGTAAGAGCTAACGAAGACTCAATAACATTTGACGATACCGATAATATTTTTCTCACTTTGAAATCAACTTTAACTATTAAAAATGGTGAAATAGTAACATTCGTAAAAATAGATAATATAGTAGGTTCAAATTATGAAACGTATCAGTTAGCTACTATAACAACGGAGTTTACATAAAATATTCTTTTAACTGCTCAAATGAAGCTTAGTATTGTTACCCCTTGTTTTAACGAAAGTATGGGTTTACCTGCTTTCCTGCTTGGCCTTGAATCCGTATTGATAAATGAACACCAACACTCGTTTAATATAATTGTAGTAGATGATTGTTCGACTGATGAAAGCATAAATATTTTAGGGAGTTTTCAGTTTGAAGCAGTGAACATTACTATGTACATTATAAAAAATAGATTTAATGTGGGCCACCAGAGAAGTATATTTCATGGGTTATTATTTACCAAAGAGATAAAACAGGATTATGTAATTATCATGGATTCAGATGGAGAGGATGATCCGAAGGCTATACCGCTTCTTTTAAAAAATAAACAATATGATATAGTAGAGGTGAGGCGTGGAAAACGAAAAGACAACCTTATATTCAAGATCATGTATTTATTCTATAAGTTACTTTTCCGGGTATTAATTGGAAAACAACTCAACTATGGAAATTTCTGTATGCTAAAGAACTCAATTGTTGAAAAAATAAGATTTACATCATTTGTACATTTACCAGCGTATCTCCTGAAACAGCCAGCAAGCAGAACCTTTATTACTTGTGACAAGAATCACCGGTTAAACGGGAAGTCTAAAATGAGCTATAAGGGATTATTAATACATGGATTCAAATCTCTCGTGGAGTTTGGAAGCATACTTCTTTTCTGGCTCTTACGGATTTTTATCGTAGTCGCAATATTTATGATCGCAATAACTTCAAACCTGTTTTATCAGAAATTTGTCTCTCATACTGCTATCCCTGGTTGGTTTAGCACGCTTTTTATCGGGCTCTTAAATTTAGGTATGTTATGCCTTGGTTTTTTTGTAATTGGTATTTTATTAGTTAACCGTACAAGTGCTAATATTAACAACGAGGATTCTCTTTATCAAATCATAAAACATCATGGGGAGAACAAAGTGGGTTAGTGATAAAAATATACTTGGCTTAATATTATTATTCGCAGGGGTTCTTCGCTTTTATAACCTGGGTTTTCAAAGCTTCTGGCTTGATGAATTACATACTGCTATTGAAGCTGACCCTGCCCTAAGTTGGCAAAAAATGTTTGATTATCTTAGATGCTGCGATCAGCAACCCCCTCTTTTTCTTGCGATTGAAAAGTTGCTCTTTTGGGTTTTTGGAAATACTGAATTTGTTGCAAGATCATTTTCGGCAACTGCCGGAATATTTGGCGTGTGGAGTATATACTTGTTGGGCAGGGAACTTTACTCTTCAAAACTAGGACTAATTGCAGCAACGCTTTGTTGTTTTAATTATTTTCATATCACTTATTCCCAGGAAGCACGCCCTTATTCCGTGGTTTTTCTTTTTGCCTGTTTGTCATTTTTATATCTTATCCGGTTGATCAAAAATCCTTCATGGAAAAATAATCTATTATACAGTCTTTGGGCCATTTTAATGATTTATTCACATTACTTTGGTTTGTTCAGCTTTGTTTCACAGATTGCGATATTATTATTTTTTGCATTTAGCCGGGAAAAGAATTTTAAATTATACCTGAAACACTCCTTAATATCAACATCACTGATTATTATTTCTTATATCCCATGGTTTTCTTACCTGATTTCAATGACAGCGATTAAAAAATTCTGGATTGCACCAGTTTCGCCAACTTTTGCTGTTGATTTTTTTTACGAATTCTTCGGAAATTCTGATCTCCTAAAGCCATTTTTGCTATTGTTTTTGATAATAAGTTTAATACATTTCCTTTGGGCTGCAAAGCCAGATAATTTTAATGCTAAAGTGAATCCACTCAATTTTAGTTTTATCATTTGTTTTTTATGGATTTCAATTACCTATCTAATCCCGTATATCAGGTCGGTCATTGTCGTTCCAATGTTATTTCCAAGATATGCAATTGTTGTGCTACCGGCTTTCCTTTTAATTTTATCAGTTGGAATAGGGTCCATTTCTTATAGAATACCTAAAATACTTTTATTGTGTATTTTTTGTTTTTTATCCTTTTTTGATCTTGCAATCCTTAAGAAATATTATACCCAGATGCATAAAACACAGTTCAGGGAGTTGGCTAATTTTATAGCTTCTGAAAAGAATTTTTCTTATCCGGTTCTAAGTGATGCTACGGCCTGGCATCAACAATATTACCTGAAAAAGATGTCTTATACTTCTCCAATCATGTCTGGTAATCTTAACGATCAATTAGATTCTATTCTAAAAAATAGTAATGATCAATATAACAAAAAAGGTTTTTGGTTAAGCGGCGCACACGGAAGCCCTAAACCTGATCCTGAAATATTAAAACGCATTGATTCCTCTTTCATCCTTTTCAAACAACAAAATTTTTATGATGCATGGGCCCAGCTTTATATTCCCCGCAATGCGATGAGTAAGAATTCACTGATGCTCAACTATCATTCATTCTCAACGGAAAAACCTTTTAACTTTAACGGTGATACCGTTGTTCCAATTTGGGAGAAAGAGATTAAGTCTGACAGCTTTCTTTTAAAAAAAGGAATATATAATATCCAGGTTCAAATTGCGGGTACTCCTGCTTTAAAAATATATCCGCACATTCAGATATTTATTAATGATAAACCGATTGGCAATTTTTATGTTTCAGGAAATTTGAAATATTATGATCTCTCTTTCAACAATACCATGGATTCTCGTGTTGCAATTCATATCATTATGGGCAATGATGCCAGCTTTGAGAGAACTAAAGAAGATCGCAACGCATTTGTGAAATCAATAATAATTTTAGGAGATGGGGGTAATTAGAGTATTCGGAATTGAGGATTACCTGAACCAATTTGTTTCACTTTACCCTTGTGTTCCAAAATTGAAACATAGAGACACAAAGGAGGAGCATATTTTTTTATCAACAAATGCATGATATGCTAAAAGTTGTAATGATAGTAAGAACAACACTCTACACTGTGAAAGGGGGCGATACCATTCAGGTAAACCAAACAGCGGCAAATCTTACCCGTTATAATATCAGCGTAGATATAATACTAACCAATGAAAAAATACTCTATGAGCAATATGACCTGATCCATTTTTTTAATATCAGCAGGCCGGCAGATATTTTATATCACATTCGAAAGTCGCAAAAACCTTTTGTGATCTCTCCTATATTTATTGACTATAGCGAATACGATCAGTTTTACAGGAAAGGAATAGCAGGAATTATTTTTCGTTTTTTATCTGCAGATGGAATTGAATACCTGAAAACAATGTCGCGGTGGATATTAGGAAAAGATACACTGATGAGTATTGAATATGCCTGGAAAGGCCAGCGAAGAAGCATCATTGAAATATTGAAGAAAGCAACATTATTACTTCCCAATTCTCATTCAGAATATCACAGGCTTTTTCAGCGATACCATTACAAGCAGGAATATGCTGTTATTCCTAATGGTATTGATGAAGGATTATTTTATTTTAGTCCGGTAGTAGTAAAAGATCCGCTGATGATTTTATGTGTAGCTAGAATAGAGGGGATCAAGAATCAATACAATCTGATACGGGCACTAAATAACACAAAATATACACTTGTCATTATTGGAGATGCGGCGCCCAATCAAAAACACTATTATCGTTCATGCAGGGAACTCGCAGCGGATAATATTCGTTTCATAGATCATCTGCCACAGGAGGATCTTGTTAGCTATTATCAGAAGGCCTCCGTTCATGTATTGCCAAGCTGGTTTGAAACAACAGGCCTGAGTTCTTTGGAAGCGGCGGCAATGGGTTGTAATATCGTTATCACCGATAGGGGAGATACCAAAGAATATTTTGGTTCGGAAGCAACTTATTGTGATCCGTTATCACCGGAAAATATTTATATTGCTGTAGAAAAAGCGGCGGAACTTCCTTTTAATGATTCGCTGCAAAAAAAAATATTTACCCATTACACCTGGGATCAGGCAACCATTCAAACAATTGAAGCGTATAAACGAATAAATAATATATGGGATTAAGAATAGGAATTCTGGGAACGCGGGGCATACCGAACCAATATGGTGGGTTTGAACAAGTGGCTGAATACCTTTCTGAAGGATTAATGGAAAGAGGGCATCAGGTGATGGTATATAATTCTCATAAGCATCCTTATCAGCAAAAAGAATGGAATGGCGTTCCTATTATTCATTGTTATGATCCGGAATATTTCATGGGCACAGCCGGACAGTTTATTTATGACCTGAATTGTATCATGGATGCAAGAAAAAGAAAATTCGATATTATTCTCATGCTGGGTTATACCAGCAGTTCGATCTGGAAATTTTTGTATCCGGCAAAAAGTATTATTATATCAAATATGGATGGGCTCGAATGGTCACGGGCAAAGTATTCTAAACCGGTAAAACGGTTTTTGAAATATGCGGAAAAACTGGCTGTGTCATCAAGTCATTACCATATAGCTGATTCAGAAGTGATAAAAGAATACCTTGATACTAAATATAGTATCAAAAGCAAATACATAGCTTATGGTGCAGATCTGCATCATATCACTGATGAAAGGTTACTATTAGAATACGATCTTTTACAAAAAGAATATTTTGTTTTAATGGCACGCATGGAGCCTGAGAATAATATTGAAATGCTATTAGATGGATTTTGCCTCAGCAATTCATCAAAAAAGTTTATTGTAATCGGAAATACTGCAAACGGGTTTGGAAAACACCTCTGTCATAAATTTAAACATGATGACAGGATCATTTTTCTGGGGGCATTGTTTGAGCAACAGAAATTAAAAAGTATTATTAAATTTTCAGCAGTTTATTTCCATGGACATAGTGTAGGGGGAACAAATCCTTCTTTATTAGAAGCTATGGCAGCAGGGGCTTTTATTGCAGCGCATTCAAATCCATTCAACAGAGCCGTTCTTAAAGAGAATGCTGTTTATTTTACCAGCCCAACTGAGGTTTGTTCAATCATAGATCAGCATGAAAGGTGGGTTAAGGACAATTTTACTCAAAACAATTATGCAACAATATTGAATAATTTTACATGGGACAAGATCATAGATCAATATGATCTTTTTTTCAGGGAATGTTATTTAACTCAGACGGAAAGAAATAATTTACATCAATCTGAACCACATTTTGTAGAACAACTTATTGAATCAGAATAATCGGATAACAATATTTGTATTTTAAGGAATTGAAGGGATATATTTTAGAAACCGGTAATTTTTTTAAATAAATGACAAGCTAATTTTAAATTGAATAATTTGTGTATCAAGAAAGACATATTAGCAACACTTACTTATTTTAATTTATTCGAGTATCCGTTGAGGAAGCGGGAAATATTTATTTTTTTATCTAACCCGGATGAACTGCATGAATTTGAAAATGCATTGAATTATCTTATCGAGCATTCGATTGTTTTCAAGTTGAATGAATTTTACAGTCTGCATAATAATTATTCTCTTTCTGAAAAACGCAATAAAGGAAATGAAAAGGCAATAGTAATGCTTCAAAAAGCGAACAAGGCTGCGGCAATTATAAGTCGTTTTCCTTATGTAAGAGGCATAGCGGTTTCTGGCTCCTTATCTAAAAATTTTGCTGATGATCATGCAGATATCGACTTTTTTATTATTGCCGCAGCTAACCGGTTGTGGATTGCACGAACTTTTCTACATGCTTTTAAAAAACTAACCTTCTTATGTAACCTGCAACATTATTTTTGCATGAATTATTTTATAGATGAAGCTGAACTTGAAATCATTGAAAAAAACAGATATACCGCAATAGAGATTGCCACCTTGCTTCCTTTACAAGGAATAGAGGTATTTGAAAAGTTTTACGCAGCAAACATTTGGACCAAAGGGTTTCTTCCTAATAATTATATGCGCATTTCAACTGCCAAACAAATTAGTGAAAAAGGGATTAAATATTTTATTGAAAAAATATTTAGTAACAGGTTTGGGAGTATGCTAGATTCTTATTTCATGAAATTAACGGATAAACGATGGACTCAAAAGACAATAAGACAAAAAAGAAATACCAGAGGTGTAGTGATGAGTTTATTGGCATCAAAACATTTTTCAAAACCCGATCCGTCCAATTTTCAAACTAAACTGCTTCAACATTTCGAGAATGACCTGGCTGACGTCTTATATAAATATGAACATTCATCAAGGCTAACAAATGAAATATATAATAATGAATAACCAGAGTATATATTAACTTTTTTTCAACGTAATTATATAATAATCCCCGATATATTTCCAGGGCCACTTATTTTTCAGCTTGTTTTCTTTTTCTTTTAAAAAAGTATACAATTTAGGATGGTCTTCTGAAAAATGTTCAATATAAGAAGGTGGTACAATGGTACAAAGGCCTTCCAGATTGACCAGTTTGAATTCATTTTTTAAAGCACGAGCAATAAATTTTGGTGAATAGTACCAACAGGTAAAATAAGATCCATTTAAATGAGCTGTTCTTCCTTTTGAACTGAAAAATCGTCGGGTAGCCGTTTTAAATTTTCCCTTACATATTAAAAGTGTTTCCCAAAGACAGAATTTTGGAAGCATGACCAATGTAACCATACCTCCCCGTTTTAGTAAGTTATCAAATGACATCAAAACATTTTCAAGGTTACCGGTACAATTTAATCCGGCGAAATTTGAAAAAATATGATCATACGGGCCTTTATTTATTAATTTATCTAATGCTGTAAAAGAACATATTTCATTACTGACAGAACCAGTTAACTGATTGTGAATGATCTTTTCTTTTAATTTTTTCTGCATGCCTTCTGATAGATCTGTTGCATGTACTGAATGACCTTGCTGGGCAAAAAAAACAGCATCATCTCCTGTGCCGGCATTTAATTCAAGAATTTTACTTTTTGGATTTAAATACCGTAGCACATGTTCTCTTACCCTTTCGCGTTTGTATTGTATGATTGAATTATCTGAATATATTTCATCAAAAACAGCAGACTGATTTGTAAAGGCATCTGCAGCCAACTTTTCATTAATATCTGCATTTTTCATATTTATCAGGAAGCTTTTTCCAATTGTTGCAATTTTTGTTTATCAAAAAAAGTTGCCGGTAAATAATAAAACCAGGATATAGCTTTTTTGATCATTGAATAGTTAAGATTGAATGGGTGTTTCATCAAATGTTTCAGGTTCTCTACTGCGATATGTTTTCGATAACTTTTATGAACATACCGGTGTAGCTGTTTATAAAAAGCAGGCTGGTAAGTATTTCGGAACATCAAGGCCAGTTCATCCGAATCTGTCCAGTTGGTCTTTTCTGATAATTCGTTTTTTACTTTTTCAAAAAATGCCGTGCCGGGTAAAGGATATGAAACAGATATACCAATTTCATAAGGCAATAGTTCATTGATCATGGAAATTGTTTTTTCAATATCTGATTTTGTTTCACCGGGGTAACCAAACTGAATGAAGAAGGATGGATTTACACCACATTTTTTTAATAAACGGGTTGCATCAAATATTTGTTTAACCGTGGTCCCTTTGTCCATAGCATCCAGTATTTTTTGAGAACCGCTTTCAGCTCCCATCCAGATATTATCGCAGCCTGCTCTTGCCAGGTCTTTGATGTTATTTTCCTGTAAGAGCAGATCAACCCGTCCCTGCATCTTGAATTTGAAATGAATATTTTCTTTTGTTACAAGATCTGCAAATTCATGCACCCATCCCGGTTTTAATCCAAAAATGTCATCACAGAACCAGATATGATCAAAATTGAATTTTTGCTTCAGCATTTTCAATTCACTAATTACGTTTAACGGACTACGTGAATTATAACGGTTTCCATAAATGGGTTTGGCACACCAGTTACATTTAAACGGGCAGCCTCTTGTAGTTCCCATGTTCATAGAGAAATACCCGTTATGTTTCATCCACATTTTTCTGTAAGGTTCCATATCAATTAAATCCCAGGCCGGGAAAGGAAGGGTATCAAGCTCCTTGATAACATTTCTTTTTTTTGTTTTTACTAACGCATTATTGTGTTTAAAAGCAAGGCCTTCAATATTAAAGAAATCAGTTTCATTTTTTGTAATGGCATTAGCAAGTTCAAGCAATGTTATTTCTGCTTCACCCAACATGATAAAATCTGCTCCTTCAGCGAGGTACATTTCAAACCTGTCGGTAGAATCAGAACTGGAAACGATCACAATACAACCTTTTTCTTTTGCGAAACGGATCATTTTGAAGGCAGCGTCTCTCATATTCTGCAGACACATCTTGGTGAGATAATTAAAACCGTCATCGTAAATAACAAAAATATCTGGACTTTCATTGTTAATAACAGGGATCACTTCCTCCGGACTTTTAGAAAACATGGTATCAAAAAATGAAATCGAAAAACCATTTTCTCTCATAAATGCCGCAGAATATAAAGTTCCCAAAGGAGCGTATGGTTGCTTCGTAGCCCATTGTTTGGGATCAAAGCGCAGAAAATAAGAATGAGTAAATAATATTTTTTTCATTTTTATTAATGATCCTATAAAAGATTTTTTGCAGGCGACAGGTTAAGGTAACAAACACACTTTACACAAGTTTCATTTTTATCCATTTCTAAATTTTTCCTGAAAAGAATGGCACTTTCACTGTTGATGATCGCATCTAATGAACCGGTTTTAATATTTCCGTAGGCTTCATGAAAAAAGCAGGGGCGAACGGTTCCGTCGGCTTCAATGACCGTTGACACCCATGGAGCATTACATTTTTTATATGGAAAGGCATTCATACCATAATAGGCAGCATAGTATTGATAGATCTTTTGTATTTTATCCGGGGATTCTGCAATGAAATTATTTTTAAAATCATTGCTGTATTTTATGCACAGTTCTTCAATGAGTATTTTTAATTCAGACAGATTCATTTTTGTTAACAGAATTTCATCTTGCCTTTCTTCATCCCAAGGTTTGTCTCTGTTAAAGGCTGTGCTGCTTACATCGGCAGGTAAAAAGCTGATCTTATCGAGTCCAATTTCTTTGGCACTGCTAATGATCTGAGGCCAGCATTTAAAATTTAAACGGTGTATAACAGTGCGGCCGGTAATTTTAAATTGCGGACTGATAGACCTGATAGTCTGAATTCCTTCTTTCAATTTATGAAAAGCACCGGGAATATTTCGGATCATATCATGTGTTGCTTCATCACCATCCAATGAAATAATAATGTCATCTACCCATTTAACCAACTGATCAGCATTTTTTTTAATAGTTAACCCTGTGGTTAGCAGGCTTATTTTGATCTTTTCTTTTTTCAAAATTTCACAAAACCTGAAAAAATTTGGATTCAGCAATGCTTCTCCACCCGACATTAATACTTGTTGTGTTCCGAATTTATTTAAAGTACCCAGTAAATTACTGATGTCATTTTCAGTTAATTGCTTCAGATCATGATTACCCTTCCAGATATCACACATCACACAACGGCAATTACATGCACTGTGTGGCATCAGGATAACAATTGGCAACCGGCTTATCTTATCTGTTTGCAATGTCCGGTAACGGTTGTATGTTTCATATAATGATTGAATACTCATACTGCTTTTATACAGATCCATGGAAAGGGATCTTTTTTTCCAAAATACTTATTTTTTATTGAGGAAGGATCAAATAGTAAAATAGATTTAAACAGTTTTAAAGAATCAAACAAATGGTGATAATAATATTTAGCCATTTGCTCATACCCGATGGAACGGTAGTATAATACACTTCGCTGTTTTGCTTCATCAATTGCTCCATCTTTATAAAAAAAACTATCGAGGATGTGAATTTCGCCGTCTTTATTCAAATGCGATAATGCTTCACACATGATATTTTCAAAAGAAGAAAAATACTGAATGGATGCTGCAAAAACGATCATATCGAATTTATCTTCAACAGGTAAACCACAAATATCAGTTTCTGAAAAAGAAAGCGTTAATTTATTTTTAAAGACTCTTTGCGCCTGTTTTAATTCAATTTGGTTGATGTCCGTTCCCTTAACTGTAACATTATTGATGGATGCCAATTTTGAAGAAAGCCAACCGTTACCACAACCAACTTCCAATATACTTAGAGGTTTGCTTTTATTTTTCAGGTAGTTAATTAATTTTTCAGCTGATCTTTTCCTGATCTGCCATTCCGAATAGTGAATATGAGCAGGTTCTATATTTGGTAATTTTTCAACCTGTTCATCTGTATAAACCCGATTCTCTTTTTTGCGAGATGCAATATACATTGCTTCGAAATCCTTATGTTTTAAGGATGGATTGTCAGATGCTTTAATGGTATCGTTTGTTATTATCAATTTGTTTTTATATACCTCACCCCGAGCCCCTCTCCCCCGAAATAGTCCGGGGTCTTCGACAAAGGAGAGGGGAGCTAAAACCCCTGTATCTCCGGTTGCCGGTATTTCCACATTCGCTGTAATAGTTTTATTTCGTATGGATATTTATGAATATTTATTTTATAACGAATGCCGGAAAGTAAGTGAATAGTTTTTCTTTTAAAATTATTTAAGCGAATGTCAGTTACCGTAGGATAATAACCATTCAAAACTGTTTCAAAATTTCTTATCTTATCTATCATCGCAGGGGAAAGCCATGGAGTAAGCGGATTCTTGCGCATGTCAAAATTTTCCCAGGCAGGGCTTATCCAATCTTCCAATTTATGAGGAAATTTAAATCCTTTTTCAAGAGCCTGGTTGTAAAGGTCAGATCCTTCTGTAGCAACCGGACTATAGGTATACAAAACAATTTCGGTTCCCGGGTTGATGCGTTTTATTTTTTTGATAAAATCAATTTCAAAATCAATTTGAGCTTCAACTTCAACAGGAGTGGGAGCAGGGGTTCCTAACACAAAAGAATATTCAGGAATGATGTCAAATTTTTTCATGCGTGCTGCAAATTCAGCAATCTGTTCACCAGTCTGTGTTCCACCCTTATCCATTTGTTTCAGAATGGCATTGTTGCCGCTTTCTGCTCCAAAGAAAATAATTTTGCATCCGGCATCCCGCATCAAAGCAAGGGTATTGTCACTGAATTTATGCATGGTATCAATTCGTGCCATTCCCCACCAGCTCATTTTTTCAGGTAAGATCAATTGTGCAAATTCAACAGTACGTTTTTCAGAAACAAAAAAATTGTTATCATGAAATTCAATAGCATCTGCTCCCCAGGTATCTTTTATATATTTGATATCATTGTATACTTTCTGAGCAGATTTAGCTTTCCATCTTGCTTCATAGGTTGGAACAACGGCGCAGAATGAACAAGTGAACGGGCATCCGATACTGGAATGATACGCAAGTGTTTTTTGTCCCAGGTAAGTTTTACCCAGGTATTTATCCATTGAATAAAAATCAGTAAGTTTATCATAAGGAAGTGGCGGTAGTTCGTCCTGTTCAATAAGATCTTCTTTAATGGTTTTAATGATATTGTCACCTGATTTATAAATAAGGTTTTTTATCAGTTCATAAGGTTCATTATTTTCCAATGCATGAATGAGCTTCGGAAAGCAATGATCGCCCGGGCCGTTGATGACAAAATCTACATAACCTGAATTTAAAACAACTTTATATTGATTGGTTGGAAAATAACCACCCCATATAATTGTAATATTTGGGAATTTTTCCTTGATCGCTTTTGAAACAGGAATGGCCTGTTTTAGTTGCGGCCCGGGCATAACTGTAATGCCTACATATTTGATAATACCCGATTCAATATAATGCATGATTGAAGTAAGGGGATCTTCTTCCCTGTTACCATCTACTACTACCCAAGGATATTTTCCCTCAACAGATGCTGCTATGTTCAATATCGAGTTTGGAACCCGATGTTTGGCAACTGCACTGCGTGGATTAAAAAATAAAATGCTATTCATAAATATCTGCTTGGGTTATTAGCTACTCATCTTAAATACGTTGTTGGCAGGCCATGGTTGCCCGAATCACAAAATTAAGCTTGATTACACAACCTATTTCACTTAAATTCGTACTACAAGATATTAATTATCTGCAAAAACTGCCGCCCAATGAATAAGCTTGCATCCATAAAGGAGTATTTGCAAAAAAAAGTGTTCTTTTCAGCAGAAAAGCCTGTTGTAGAAGCTTATAATATATGGGCAGGTTCTTATGATGCACAGCCGGGCAACCTCATGCTTGATCTGGATGAGGTTATTTTTTCATCCCTGGTAAAAGATATCCATCTTCAAAACAAAAATATTGCAGATATCGGATGTGGTACCGGAAGACATTGGCAAAAATTATATGAACGATCTCCCAAATTTTTAACCGGTTACGACGTTTCTACAGGTATGTTGACTGCGCTTTCAAAAAAATTTCCTGCAGCAATAACCAGACATATATCTGATAACCTGTTGACTAAAACAAAAACTGCTTCGGTTGATTGTATTATTTCAACATTGACTATTGCTCACATAAAAAATTTGGATGAAGCAATTGCATCCTGGGCAAGGATTCTAAAAAAAGGTGGAGACATGGTCATCACCGATTTTCACCCTGCTATACTTGCATCAGGTGGTAAACGAAGTTTTCGGCATGAGAATAAAAGCTACGCAGTTAAAAATTATGTACACCCGGTTGATTACATAAAACAGGTTTTTAGAAATAACGGATTCACAATAATAAAACAGGAAGAAAGATATATTGACGAATCCGTCAGGTCTTATTATGAAAACGGACAGGCAATGAATGTATTTGAAAAGTATAAAGGGATGCCTGTTATTTATGGATTACATTTAAAAAAACACAATGGTTCTGAATAATTTAACGCTTGTTGAAAACCAGAAATCGGTGAATATAACTGTTAAAGGAAAGGTCATTAGTGATGTTTCTAACAACACGACCAGTTTGATCGATAATAACTTTCAGATAGATTTTGATGATGCTATCGCTTTTCCGGGCCTTATAAATTCACATGACCATCTTGATTTTAATTGTTTTTCTATTTTAAATAAACATACCTATAATAATTATACAGAATGGGGAAGGGATATACATAAAATATATAAAAAGGAAATTAATGAAGTATTGAAAATACCGGTAACACTGCGGGCAGCATGGGGAATGTATAAAAACCTATTGGCTGGTGTAACCACAGTTGTAAACCATGGTCCTGTATTGAATATTAATGAGCCTTTGATAACGGTAAGGCAGGAATTTCAATGTCTCCACTCTGTAAAATTTGAACATTTCTGGCAATGGAAACTCAATAATCCGTTTTTGAAAGATAGGGAGTGTGTTATACATACCGGAGAAGGAACAGATACTCAATCATCCGATGAAATTGATACATTACTGCGATGGAATCTCTGGAAAAGAAAATTAATAGGCATACACGGGGTAGCAATGAATCCTGAACAGGCAAAAAGATTTCATGGATTGGTTTGGTGTCCGGAATCTAACAGGGTTTTATTGAATAAGGATGCAAATATTGCCGGGTTTAAAAATTATACGCGTATCGTTCTGGGAACGGATTCCACGTTATCGGGTAACTGGAATATCTGGCATCATTTAAGATCAGCAAGGTCAACCAATCAGGTAAGTGATGTAGAATTATTTGAAATAGTTTCCAGGTCTCCATCTAAATTATGGAATTGCCATAACGGTGAAATCAGGCACGGAAGAAAGGCTGATATTGTGATTGCAAAAAGAAAAAATAATCAAACAGTATGGGACGGGTTTTACAATACAAATCCCGAAGATATATTAATGGTCATGCATAAAGGAAAAATCAGGTTGATTGATTCAGATTATTTTTTGCACTTAAAGCATATTAATTTTGATGCTTCCCGGTACTTTCCTGTAAGCGTAAATGATCGTATAAAATACGTAGAAGGAAATCTTCCGGCTTTGATCACTGATATTAAGAGTTATTACCCCAAAGCAGTTTTCCCCTGTACTATTTTTCGAAATAATAAAATTTCGGGAAATGATTAAAGTTGTTGATGTGGTTTATTATTGTCACAGTGAATATGATCAGCCACAGCAGGTTTTAGATAAACACAAGCCATCACTAGGTTTTACAGACTTTATTAAAGACCGGCTCGATATCAGTTTTGTAAAACATGCGAATTATGAAGGTTTTGAAAAGAACAATAATATACCATTTGCATTCTTCAAAAGCAGTAATCGGTTTTTTTATATTCCGTTTAAAACACATCGTTATATAAAAAAACTGGATCCGGATATTGTTGTTGTTGAAGGATTGATATACCCGCTCCAATTGCTTATGTTGAAATTGAAACTGGGAAGAAAAAGTTTCATTGTTGTACAGCATCATGGCGAAAGACCTTTTAAAGGATATAAAAAATATCTTCAACAATTAGCTGGAAAATTTATAAGTATTTTTCTTTTTACCTCGTATGAAAATGCTATTCCATGGATCGAGGCAAGCATTATTAGGAATCGTATGCAATGCAGGGAATTACAGGAAGCATCCACTTCATTTTACAGAGAAGGCAGAAAAGAAAGCCAGGAAAAATGTGGCATAAGCGGGGAGCATAATTTTTTATGGGTTGGAAGGCTTAATGAAAACAAGGATCCATTGACCGTTTTAAAGGGGTTTAATGAATATGCAACTAAGCATGATGCCGCAAGATTATATATGATCTTCCATGAGGATGACCTGATTACCGAATTAAAAAGCATGATCAATGAAAGCAGTATTTTAAGTAGATCTGTACAATTGCTGGGGAGAATACCTCATAAGGATTTGTGCTACTGGTATAGTTCTTGTAATTTCTTTTTATCCGGCAGCCATAAAGAAGGAAGTGGTTATGCTTTATTGGAGGCGATGGCATGTGGTTGTATTCCAATTGTTACTAATATACCTTCATTCAAAAAAATAACCTGTAATGGGGAATTTGGTTTTCTATATCCGGCAGGTGATAACAATGCGCTGACTGAAACTCTTATAAAAATTGAAAAAATAAATGTTGAAGAAAAATCTGCTGAAGTTGAAAAATATTTTCAGAAAAATCTGAGTTTTAAGAATATTGCAGATGATATGGTTGAAATATTTGAAGAATTAATTTCCGTAAAGCGATAGAATTTTTCTGCAAGATTCTTCAATAGAGTATGTAATTACACTTTCGTATGTGAGTTTATTATCACTCAGTATTTCATTTGTTTTCTGTATCATTTCATTTTCTGATCTAACTATATGTTGATTTTTAAAAGCCAATCTCATTGGTTTGCAAAAACTAACTACTTGTGTACCTGCGTATAATGCTTCTGAAATAACTGTTGCAAAACCTTCATATAATGAAGGGTGTAAAAATATTTTTGAATGTTGCATAAGCTCAAGAACCTCTTCATGGCTCACTTCTCCATATAATGTAATGTTTTTAGTAAGGTTATAGCGTTTGATCATATTCAGTAACTTTTCCTCCTCAGGTCCTTTACCGCAAATGATTGCCCGGATACCGGGCCTGCTTTTGACAAGAGCTGCAACTAACCGAATAAAAATATCATATTGTTTTAATGAAATTAACGATCCCGCTCCCATGATATCTATATTTCTTTTTTCATTTACTACTTGAATAGAAGTGGGGTCGATTCCGGGGGGAATAATATTTACAGGCTTAATTTTATAAGATAAATAAAATTCTTCTGCAAGAAAGTCGGATAGTGCAATTAGCTCTTCATCTTTGGGTTTTATCAGAGAAAAGTAACGATTATTTTTTTTAGCATCCTGCCCCAATATCCAGGTAAAGTTCTTTACATGATATTTTTTTGCAGCGTATTTACCGAACAATGCACATTCACCCAACCAGAAACTTAATAAACCCACTACATTATATTCTTTCATCGATTGTTTCAATTTTTTCCAAACAGTTTTCCACAATAATAAACGGCTAATATTTCCTTTATTTCGTCCATTGAATGATATAACGGTAACACCATGCCAAATATATTCTGATGCACTAAACGGGTATTGGAAGGCAAGAACAATAATATTTAATGAAGGATTTAATTGTTTCAGTGTTTTTACAAATAACTGTGGAAATGGCAGACAGGTGCTGTCGGCTTCATTTGCCGGAAACCCGGGACTAAGGATGATCAACGTTTTATTTTCCTTATTCATCCAGTGAAATTATTTTATTGCAAAAAGACAATGCTGTTTTGTTGTGTGTTATCAGTAAAACGATCTTGCCATCATTTGCCTTTTGCTGTAAGTGTTTCAGCATTTCTATTTCTGATGCTTCATCCAGTTCATTAAAGGGTTCATCGAGAATGATCAGGTCAAAATCTTTGTATAATGCCCTTGCCAAAGTAATGCGTTGCCTTTGTCCGCCGCTGAAATTTTTCCCGTTCTCTGTAACAATGGTTTCAAGCCCATTGGGTAAAGCTGACGCAATCTTGTCAAGACCGGTAATGGAAATTACACTTTCTATTTTTTCTTTATTAACATCTGCTTCCTGTAAAGTTATATTTTGAATGATAGAAGCATATATAAAAAAAGGCTGTTGTTTAATATAAGCTATTTTATTCCAGAAATGTTGCCTGTCCGCTGCATCAGTGATCCTTTCATTGAAATGAATATTGCCTGCATCCGGATCTAAAAATCCCAGTATCAAATTTGCAATGGTCGTTTTTCCTTTTCCTGAATTACCCGAAATCCCTAACAAGTCGCCTTTAGCTATACTGAATGAAAAAGAATTTAATACGGGCTTTTCCACGTAATTGAATGAAACATCTTTTAATGTGATCGATT
>JANOPU010000182.1:0-22298 GCA_031422055.1 Ferruginibacter sp. | reverse complement strand
CCAAGGAATTATCACCTTTATACCTTATATAATAGGAATGGTTTATATGTTAAGCAGTACAGATACTTTTCAAGAAGGTGCAACAATGTCGGCCGATAGATTTTCGTTTATGGCCGTGTTTATTGCTTTTATAATGGTATTGTCGGTTTTGTTAAGTTATTTTTTTAATAATTTTTTGATTGTTAACCAAGGTCTTATTTATTACAGTCTTAGAGAAACTAACGAAAACCATTCTGCAGAAATCCAAATTAACAACATAGGTAACAATTTTGAATAAAGCATTATTAATACTAATGTTAATGTTATGCGCCATCGTAAGCGCACAAGATACTTTGGTTTCAACCAAAAAAAACAAATTAGCATCTCCCGAAAAAGTTATTATAGACAATAACGTTATTGAAAGATTTCACTTCGAAACCAATTTTAAACAAAAATACAAATTAGACGAATTTGTTTATGAAGTAAAACTAAAAGAAATTTATTCTAATTACCAGCTTGCACTAAACCATGTATCAATCATTATCTCACAATATGAGGACCACAAGCGATCTGTAAGGAAGCTGGTAAAGCAGCATAAGAGTTATAAAAAGGCAATAAAAGGAAAAAATGCTTTCAATATTAAATTTGAATCTTTTTAGCTATAATTACGTATAGAATTTGAATTATTTACTTCCATTTGATTTGAATGCCAAAAAATTTTTACATATTATAGTAATAGGATATTTAGAATAAATGTCAACTCAATGAAAATAGACCCTGTTTGCAGGAGGGCATTTTTATTTCAATCAATTGGAATTAACTTATTGCTGTATTGTAACCACCACTTTTTTGTAAGATCCATTTGCATCAATGATATTCAATATATACACACCATCAGCAATAGTTGATGTGTTTACATAATTAATGCCATTTGTAATTTTTGTTTTTAACATTAACTGTCCTGATATTGAAAGCAGGGTTGCTTCTGAATTTACAACTGTACCAGTAATGCTTATATTTAGTCTTCCATTTTGAACAGGATTTGGATAAACATTCACATGTGTATTATTACAACTAACTGATACAAAAACAACTTCAGAGTATTTAAACTGACCGTCTTTATCAATCATTTTTAGTCTATATACTACATCTTGTGACGAAGCATTTAAAGTTTTATCAATAAAATTATATTCAGATTTTATGCTGGTATTTCCCTTGGCAGTTACGACCCCAATGGACTTCCAATCGGAATAGTTCAGGTTGCTTCTTTCAATTTCAAACCGGCCGCTGTTTATTTCATTTTCTGTACTCCAGTTTAATACAGTCTGGCAGTTTTTCATAATTGCATTAAAATTCCTAAGGGTTAACGGTATTGGATCGTATACTTGAACTGTGGAGGAAGAACTGTTGTCAGCAGTAAGATCACCTCCTGTTGCAGGACCTGATGCTGAACCAGGTGCAACGCCATTTGAAAATAGCAGGTTACCCGAAACCGTTTGCGGCCCTCCAATAGTATTTCCCTGTATAGCAATTAATAAGGTCCGGGCTGTATTTGGAGGTATCTGGTCAGTCCCATTAGATACCCTGATAACTCCGGTAGCATTGGATATGATTGACCAGCCTGTTGGTAAAGTATGGCCAGTAGCAGAGATATTGGCGATAGATATCGGAACACTTAGTTGTGGCCTGAGTTTATAACTCGGTGCAGCAGTTGTTGAACTTGTATTTGCAATAGTAATTTCAACAAATACAGTTCCATTGTAACTTACCAATCCGGCATTTTGTGTTAATACATTTATGGAAACATTTTGTGCAGCAGAACTCATGATTGTTAAAACTCCTTCTAAGAACAGTAAGATTAAGAATGTACGTTTCATATTTATTATTTAATTACAAATTAAATTATTCAATAAAAAATTATCCGGAACATTACTTGTAAACCTCACATGTTGAAGTAGAAGCATTGTCAGCAGTATTATCACCTGCTGTTGCAGGACCTGACACATTACCCGGGGTAAAACCATTTGAAAACAACATATTCCCTGAAATCGTCAAAGGTCCTCCAATGCTTGTACCTCTTACCACAATAAAAATAGTGCGGCAATCATTTGGAGGAATCTGGTCATTACCATTAGAAAGCCTGATTACACCCTCAACAATAGAAATTATTTTCCAGCTAGTGGGTAAAATATGGCCTGTATCAGGGATATTTATGATTGATACTGGTGTACTTATCTGGGGCCTTATTTTATATGGTGGAACAGATGTCGTGGAACTTGTATTGCATACCGTTACCTCAACAATACCGAATCCGTGATTACGGATTTTTCCACTGTTAAGTGTTAAAATATTCAGTAATACATTTTGTGATACAGCGAAATTATATGTCATGGAGCATAACATAATCAATAGAATAATTTTAAGTGATCTCATTTTAATTTGCTTAAAATAATGGTAAAACTAAAATATATGGATGCAAATACTTCACCGGGTTTATTACCTAATTATTATTAAAATGTTACTTGAATGTAAAAACATAGCTCAGGCCAATAAGATAATATTTGGATAACAATTTCTTGACATACCTGAAGTCTTTATCTTCTTTCTTTGCAAAAATGAATTTTTGATGAAAATTTTTTATATTCTTTTGTTATTTATTATTATTGCTATTAACGCTTTAGCACAAACAGGTAAAATTTCCGGGAAGGTAATTAACGCCAGTTCAGGCCAGACATTAGCTGGTTCAAATATTTCAATTATTGAAAAATCAAGAACAACAATTACTGATTTGAATGGTAATTTCACGTTCAAACAAATTGTGGCAGGTACTTATTCAATAAGATGCAGTTTTGTAGGATATGGTGAAAAAATAATTGATGAAGTATATGTAAAAAATAACGATAACACAACCCTTATTATTTCTTTAGATGAAAAGAAAACGACCCAGGGTGAAGTTATAGTAACATCAACAAGAACAAGAGCAGCAAAGGAATCAGTAGCATCATTGTTGATAGCTCAAAAAAACAGCGCAAGTGTCAGTGATGGGATATCTGCCGAATCAATTAAAAAAACTCCCGACAGAAGTACAAGTGATGTGCTAAAAAGAATAAGCGGAGCGAGTATACAGGATGACAGGTTTGCTATCATTCGTGGATTAAATGACAGGTATAATGCTGCTTTTATAAATGGTGCACCATTACCAAGTACAGAGAGCGACAGGAAGGCTTTCGCATTCGATATATTTCCTTCATCTATACTTGATAACCTGGTGATTTATAAAACCGCTACACCAGATAAATCCGGAGAATTTGTTGGGGGTATCATTGATATCACAACAAAATCAATTTTACCTAAAGGCTTTACTACAATCACTTTTGGACTTGGCTTTAATAGTTTAATTACCGGGAAAGATCGTTTTTTTTCTGAAAATAAAGGCAGCAAAGATTTTTTGGGCATTGATGATGGTACAAGGTCAATGCCTGCTGGCATACCCAATGTAAGCGGAATAAAAAATGCAACGTTTGATGAAAGAGCAGAACTAGCCAAGCTTTTTGGAAATTATAAATGGGGATTGAAACAGAACAATACAAGCCCTAATTTCAATTTCCAGATTTCAAAAGGCTTCAATATTGAAAGAAAAGAAAAAGAATTTTTGGGTGCCCTTTTTTCTGTTAACTATAATAAGAACTTTAGCTTCAATACAGGAGAAAGAAATAGTTATAATTTTGATTTAACTGCCCCGCCAACAGCCGAGTTATTGCAAAAGGGAAAATATATCGATTCGATTTATAACAATGAAACTATATTGGCAGCTTTGGCTACTATATCACTTAAAATTAATAATCGTAATACAATTAACTGGAAAAATAATCTGAGCATAAATACGGATGACAAATTGATCAAAAGAATTGGATTCCCGGATTTTTCAGGCGACTCAATAAATGTTGTAAAAGATGATATAAGGTGGTATACTTCCAATCAGATTATTTCAACTCAACTATACGGTGAACATCTTATTGGCCAAAGTAAAACTAAAATTAACTGGCTTGGCTCTTACAATAAAGTGACACGCGAGATTCCCAATCTTGCCCGTACATCATACTTCGGTCTTCCTCCGGACTTAATTGCAAATCCTTCGAATGGTACACCTAGTCAGGGTTCTGGTAATGGCACCATGTTTTTTACTAATTCAGATGAAGATATAAAAAGTATCAAAACCGATATTACCCAGCCTTATACATTCTTGAAGAACTCACAAAATTTTGTAAAAATCGGTGGAGGATACCAAATACGGAAAAGAGTTTTTGAAAGCAGGTTGCTTGCATTTGACCGGTACAACACCGGAAACATAACATTTGATTATTCATTGGAACAGCTTCGGGAAGACAGTATCTTCCTTCCAGGAAACCTTGGATTGATGGCTAACGGAAAAGGAGGATTTTTATTAAGTGATGGAACCCTTTCCAATTCCAATTACAGTGCGTCTTCGGTTTTAATTCATGCTTACATTATGAATGACCAACGCTTCTTTAAAAAATTCCGGCTTGTATATGGAGTTAGGATGGAAAGCTTTAATCAGAAATTGAATTCAGTGAAGAACCTCTCTGATACAATTCAAATTAACACTACCGTTACTGATTATTTGCCATCAGTTAATTTTGTATATGCCGTTACCCCAAAAATAAATATAAGATTATCTTATTCGCAAACTATTAATAGGCCTGAATTCAGGGAACTTGCACCCTATCTTTTTTATGATAATATAACGCAGTACACCTTCGAAGGATATGATACTTTACAAAGGGCAAAAATTAATAACTATGATTTTCGTTTTGAATTCTATCCAGGGAAAGCACAATTGTTTTCTGTTTCTGCATTTTATAAAGATTTTGAAAACCCTATTGAGATAATTGCCATTCCAAATCTTACAAATCAGGTTATTTATCAAAATGCTGCCTCTGCTAAAGTATATGGTATTGAGGCCGAATTCAGGACACTCATTTCTACCTTGATGGGTATAAAAAATGAAAATGCATTGTTAAGTAAATTCACTTTGTCGGCAAATGCTGCATACATAAAATCAACTGTACAATTAGGAAAGTTATTTGGATTTGATCCCTCTCAACTTGTAACCGATCGTGCTCTTCAGGGACAATCGCCATATCTTATTAATGGAAGTCTAAGTTTTAATGATGATAAAACCGGGATTTCTGCTACCGTTTCGGGTAACAGGGTTGGTGATAGAATATCAATTGCAGGCACTTATAATAATCCCAACATTTATGAAAAGGCAAGGACTGTAGTAGATTTTCAACTGGCAAAAATATTATTTAGAAATAAACTTGAACTAAAACTAACAGCAAGAGATATACTGGCTCAGAAATTAAATTTTTACTATGATATGGATGAAAGTAAATCATACTCAGAAAGAGACAGATATTTTTCAACTTACGCAGCACCTAAGACTTTTAGTTTTAGCGCCAGTTATAAATTCTAATACAATTAGAAAAATAATTTGTAATGATTCTGCACTGAAATTGGAAATGTAAATCAACAATTCGTCTTTTGAACTTTGTTAACAATTTGATTCTTTTTTGGTAACATCATCATTAACCTTTTGTTTTAGGTTTGTATCAAATAAAGGTAACGCTGGTAAAATGTACAATTTAATTTATTAATATCCTTACTGAAGAATATCTTAAGCAATAATTAAATCATAAGTACAATTATTTCACTCAGTATTGAGTGTACTGATATCGTTTTGTAAAATGGTAAACACTATATCTATGTTTAATATTTTAAAAAAGTATTCCGAAAAAAAATTTTATTTATTAACTAAAACTTAATTGAAAATGGGGATAACAAACATTTAAAAAACAAAAAATTGTAAGTACAAAAAAATTAACAACAATCTGAACGAAAAAAACTACTTAAAAAAATTAAAATGAAAAAAAAATTATTTTCAATTTTACCAATATTGCTGATGGCAATATTGACAAATGCACAAGATGTAACCAATTACCGTGGTGCGTTTGCCCCGGCTCCAGAGCGCATGTGGACTGACTCATGGACAAACTGGGATCCTCAGAATACAGCATATGGAACAACCAATGTTAACGTAACAGGCAGCATTACAACAAACACTACCTGGACTAGTAACAACGTTTATCTTTTACAAGGAATTGTTTATGTTAATAGTGGCGTTACACTAACTATTGAGCCAGGTACTATTATCCATGGAGATGATCTGACTGCTAACTCATCACTACTTATAGCAAGAGGAGGAAAATTAATTGCTGACGGTACACCTTGTAAGCCAATTGTATTTACTTCTGATAAAGCTATAGGACAAAGAGCTAAGGGAGATTGGGGTGGCATTATCATTTTAGGTAACGCAAAACACAATCTTGGAACCAACAACCTGATTGAAGGTACTTCTGCCGCAGAGCCTCGCAACTTTCATGGTGGCACAGATGATAACGATAATTCAGGAATATTAAGGTACGTAAGAATTGAGTTTGGTGGTTTTGTATTTGCTACCAACAATGAGATCAATGCATTAACCATGGGTTCTGTTGGAAGAGGTACAGTAATTGATTTTGTACAAACCTCTTTTAATAATGATGACGCCTTTGAATGGTTCGGAGGTTCTGTTAATTGCAAACATTTGGTTTCTTACAAAAACCTGGATGATGATTTTGATACGGATAATGGTTTTAGCGGTATAGTACAATATGCACTGGGTATAAAAGATCCTGCTATTTCTGATAACCCTGCTGTTTCTACTTCTGAAGGCTGGGAATCTGATAACGATGCAACCGGAACGAATGAAGCTCTTCAGCCAAAAACCAGTGCTAAATTTTATAACGTAACACAAATTGGTGCTTTCCGTTGTTCAAGCAATACTACCGGTACCGGTGTGCAGCCTACTGCAAACGGATTTTCAAGAGGTGCACGTTTGAGAAGAAATACTGACCTTAAAATATATAACAGTATATTGATGAATAGCTGGAGAGGATTGCGTCTTGATGGAGCACTGGCACAGGCAAACGTTGACCAGGATTCATTGGTTTTCAGAAATAACATCATTGCAGGTGATTTCAGCACCACATGGGTAGCTCCTTATGCAGGTAAATCATTGGCTGCAGAAGATGCAGCTACACGTACACGTTTAAACAATATCAATTATGGTAATGATTCTGTAAATACCTGCAGTCTTCTTGTAAACGCATGGAATTTTTTGAGTCCTGATTTTCGCCCTAATACTGCGGGTGCAGGTGCTATATTAACAGATCCGGCCAATCTGACTTCGGGGCCAGATTTGCTTACTTATATTGATATTGATAATACTCAATTCACAGCTTCCCAGGCATATGATTTTATTGCAAATGTGCTTGAAAACGGCGGTGGATCAACTAACGGTATTATTTCATTAGTTGTAGCGAAGCCTTCCGGTTGGAATATTACTGTACCAGGTTTAACACTTACAGGTACAAACCAATCTGGTACTAATGGCAGTTCTAATGTATTTGGTGGAACACCTAACAATAACGGTGACTGGTTTTTTCGCCAGGATGCGAACAACGTATTTGCAACTTCAAAACCTGGTGTTATTATTTCAAAAAGCGGTTTATCATCTATTGGTTTTATCGCTTCACGTAAAGCATCTACCAGTACTGGTACTAACCAGAACCTGGGTGTTACCATTTCAACCGGAAGTGGTAGTGACAACTCAGACGCAAATAACAGCGCAGTACTTAATTTAAGCACATCAAACTAATTAGATCACTGTTAAAATATAAAATAATGAAACTTTTTAAATCAATGATTCTGTTCTTTGCAGTCGCTTTCACTTTCATGAGCGCAGGAGCACAGAATGTATCAATAAATGTATTAACACAGAATTCTGGGTTAGTAAATCTCAATGGTGCTGTATTTGTAGAAATTACAATAGCAAATACAAGCACAACAACAGCTGTGCCTAATTATAAACTAAGGCCTCAGCTAAGTGTACCGGTATCAATTGTTAGTATCCCGGCCACAGGCCATATTTTACCTTCCGGCTGGACAATAATTTCCAACGCTGCAGGTGTTATCCGCGTTTCTAATGGAACCGATCAGATTCCGGCGAATACTGCACGAACTATTTTAATTGCAATTCAGGGAAATACGCTTGGAGGACCTCAAACGGTTTCGGGTAACCTATTGTTTTCAAATGGAGTTGCTCCTGGTTCAGCATCAGGACCGGCAACTTCGGGCGATGTAACAGCAGATAATAGCTCATCCTCAACAGTAGAAGTTGTACAGGGACCATCTTGTTCAGTAGCTGTATCTGCATCAGCAGGAACGATTGCCTGTAACGGGGGTTCAACCACACTTACTGCAACAGCAACCGGTGCAAACGGAGCAGTTGAATATAGTTTGAACGGAGGAGCCTTCCAGTCTGGCAATACTTTTTCAGTAAATGCAGCAGGATCACCTTATACTGTTACTGTCAGAGAAACAGGTAATGTTACTTGTACTGCAACATCAGCTGCTGTAACAGTAATTGAACCTTCAGCTATTGTTGTATTTGCAACAGCAGGAAATATCGCATGTAACGCCGGCACAACTACACTTGCTGTAACAGCTACCGGTGGAACAGGGACATTACAATATAGCCTGAATGGAGGCGCCTTCCAGGCAGGCAATACTTTTACAGTGAATGCAGCAGGTTCTCCTTATACAGTTACTGTTAGAGATGCCAACTTGTGTTCAATTCCAACAAATACCTTAACTGTATCAGAGCCCACGTCACTTAATGCAACTGCTTCAGCAGGAACAGTCTTATGTAATGCCGGAACAACTATACTTACTGTAACGGCTACTGGCGGAACCGGTGCATTGCAGTACAGTCTAAATGGGGGTGCTTTCCAGGCAGGCAATACATTTACTGTAAATGCAGCTGGATCTCCATTTACCGTTACTGTAAAAGATAATAACAACTGTACTATAACAACATCTGCAGTAACTGTTACAGAACCAACTGCTTTAACAGCATCAGCATCATCAACTCCTGTAACAACAACAGGTGGTTCTGATGGAACAGCTACAGCAATTCCATCTGGCGGTACTCCATCTTATACTTATTTATGGAGCCCCGGTGGGCAGACAACTATTACGGCCACAGGGTTAAGTGCCGGATCTTTTACAGTTACTGTAACTGATGCTAATGGTTGTACAACATCTGCAAATACTTCAGTTGGTTCTCCAACTTGTTCAATCTCTGTATCTGCTTCGGCAGGAACGATTGCCTGTAATGGTGGAACTTCAATTATTACCGCAACTGCAACAGGTGCTTCAGGAGCTGTTGAATACAGCTTAAATGGTGGCGCCTTTCAATCAGGCAATACATTTACTGTAAATGTATCAGGTTCGCCCTATACAATAACTTCAAGAGAAGTGGCTAATCCTTCCTGTTCAGCAACCAGTAATGCTGTAGCTGTAACGGAACCTTCCTCTATTTTAGTTAACGGTTCTGTTACAACTGCTATCGCAAATACAGGAGGAACCGGTACTATTACTGTTATCGCTTCTGGTGGTACCGGTGCAATATCATATGTGATTACAACCGGAACTACCATTAATACTACCGGTGCCACATCCGGAGTTTTCACAAATTTGGGTGCCGGTTCTTATACATTCATTGCAACAGATGCAAATGGATGTACAGTAACCAGCTTACCTGTTGTGTTAACAGAACCAGGTTCTTTACCACTTAGTGCAACAATTGTTAAGAATGATGTAAGTGTTTGTGGCGGTTTTAACGACGGAAGTATAACTGTAACGACTACAGGTGGCACAGCTCCATACTCATATAGCTGGACTGGAATAACCGGTTCTAACCAAACTCCATTTTCTGCTGGTAACGTTTCATCTATTAACAATTTAAATTATGGTTTTTACAATGTAACTGTTACTGATGCGGCTTTGAATACGGTAACCATATCGAATATCCATGTCATTAAAGCATTTGCTGTTTTCATCACAAATAATGGAAGCAATTCGAGCAGTTGTGCACCTACAGGTTCTATGATCTTATATGGTAATGCTGGTGTGCTGCCTTATTCTTATAGTATAGACGGTACAACTTACCAGGTAAGCAATGTATTTACAGGACTGGCAGCTGGCACTTATACTGGCTATGTTAAAGATGCAGCAGGATGTGTTAGTCAAAAATCAATAACTATTGGTACGTCTCCTGCAATACAAATTGTTGTATTTGCTTTCCCTGCGAGTAGTTGTGCAAACGACGGTTCAATTGAAATATACAAGAGTGGCGGTATTCCGGGATTCTCTTACAGCCTTGATAATGTTACCTATCAGGTGAGCAATAAATTCCTGAATCTTCCGGCTGCTGTTTATACTGCATGGGTTAAAGATTCAAAAGGTTGTACTGCTTCGCAAAGTGTAACTGTTACACAAGGTGTCGCCCTTTCAGTTACTGCAAGCAAAACAAACAGTAGCGTATGTTTATCTGATGGCACAATACAGGTAAATGCAAGCGGAGGAGTAGCTCCGTATAGCTATAATTTAAATGGAGGATTATTCCAGTCAGGTAATTCATTTATTGGGTTAGCTGCAGGAGTTTATTCAGTAAGTGTTAAGGATTCAAAAGGTTGTATTGGTACTTTAAATGTAACTATAGGGTCTAATCAAATAAATGTAACAGTGTATACTTTGGCTGCGAGCAGTTGTGCAACTAGTAACGGTGCCTTACAATTATTCAGAACAAGTGGAGTTGGACCTTTCATGTATAGCATAAACGGCAATACTTACCAAAGCAGCAATACCTTTACAGGTTTAACTGCAGGTACCTATACAGGATTTGTAAAAGATTCGAAAGGATGTACAGGTATGTTAGCAGGAATCGTTGTAGGCCCTGCTGCTTGCGGTGGCACAACAGTTTCAACACTTAATAAAGGTTTAATAAACAATGTATCTGATTTAAAAAGTAAAGAAATAAAAGTTCAGGCTTATCCAAATCCAAGTGCAACTGAGTTTATGGTAGCTCTGGAAGGATTTAGCAATACAAAAGTAATAAGCATAACAGTAACAGACATTCTAGGAAAAGTAGTTTATCAAACAAAGGCTGTAGCTAAGCTTCAGTTTAAGTTTGGTAGTAGCTTTATTGCCGGAACGTATGTTTTGCAAGTTATACAGGGTAATGAAAGAAAGAGTCTTAAAATTGTAAAAGAGTAGAATATTTCTTTTTATTTCTTTATAGAGGCTGTCTGGTAGGGCAGCCTCTTTTTTTGATAACATCCTGGAAGAAAGTAAAAGATAGTCTCAGTCCTATACCATTCATATCACATTTTACCCCATTCATGACAATTTTATGACCTGTATTGCCCATAAAAAATAATTTTACAACTCAAAAATTAATTTTTTGTATTATGAAAAATATTTTTACTCTAACAATATTACTTATCATATCTGTAGCAAATTCAAATGCTCAAAATATAAGTGGTACCATAAAAGATGAACAGGATAAAGCAATAGCGAAAGCATCAGCATCATTAAAAAGAACCAAAGACTCTTCTATTGTTAAACTCAGTGTAAGTGATGCAACAGGTAAATACGAGTTCGTTAATGTTTCCCAGGGTAAATATTTCATTACAATTTCATATATAGGAAAAATGCCACAGAATTCAGCTGTTATGGAAGTTAGTGGTGAAGGGGATAAAATTATTCCTGCAATTACGCTTACAAATGTACCTGCAAACCTAAAAGCAGTTGTCATTGAATCTAAAAAACCAATGATAGAAGTAAGGGCGGATAAAACGATCATGAATGTTGAAGGAAGCATCAATGCAGTTGGCCAGGATGCTTTGGAATTATTACGCAAGGCTCCTGGTGTTTTGCTGGATAAAGATGACAACATCAGCCTAAGCGGAAAAAATGGGGTACAGATCTATATTGATGGTAAACCTTCGCCTTTATCCGGTACTGACCTTACCGCTTACCTGAAAACATTGCAGTCATCTCAGATAGAATCTATAGAGATAATTACAAACCCTTCTGCTAAGTACGAAGCTGCAGGAAATGCAGGGATCATCAACATCAGGTTAAAAAAGAATAAGTCTATGGGTACCAATGGTTCTGTAAATGCCGGGTATGCCATAGGCATTTATCCAAAATACAATGGCAGTATATCTCTGAATCACCGGAATAAAAAAGTAAATATTTTCAGTACATATAATTATAACAATAGCCGTAACGAAAACAGGTTTAACCTATACCGTAAACAGCTTGACACTATATTTGACCAGCGTTCCATAATGACCAGTAAAAATGAGAGCCACGGGTTTAAAGTAGGGCTGGATTATTTTGTCAATAAAAAAAGCACCCTTGGTTTAATGATCAATGGCAATTTTTCAGAAAATGAAATGGGAAATAATTCCCGCACTTCCATCTCTTACGAACCGACCGGTAAAGTGGACCGGTATCTGGAAGCAAACAATAAAACAAATGCCAAAAGGAACAATACTAATTTTAATGTTAATTATCGTTATGTTGATACTTCAGGCAGGGAATTAAATATGGATGCAGATTATGGTTTATACCGTATAAAAAGTGATCAGTTACAACCCAATTATTATTCTGATCCTATAGGGAATCCTATAAATTCCATCGTGTATAATATGATAGCTCCTTCTAATATTGATATTTATAGTTTTAAAACTGATTATGAACAAAATTTAAAAAAAGGCAGATTGGGCTTTGGTGGTAAAGTATCTTATGTGAAAAGTGGAAATGATTTTGAGCGATACAATGTTTATACCGGTGGTAAAGTATTAGATACACTCCGTAGCAACGATTTTATTTACAAAGAAAATATCAATGCATTGTATGTAAATTATAACCGGCAGTTCAAGGGGTTTATGATACAGGCAGGTTTACGTATGGAGAATACCAATAGTGAAGGCCGTAGTAATGGGTACAGGTTCGTTTCAGGAAACTATGTGCCATACGACTCTGCTTTTTCCCGGCATTACACAGACTTTTTTCCCAGCGCTGCCATTACATTCAATAAAAAACCAACTATGCAATGGGGTTTGAGTTATAGTCGTCGTATCGATCGGCCTGCATACCAGGATCTGAACCCGTTTGAATTTAAACTCGATGAATACACTTTCCAAAAAGGAAATACACAATTGCGTCCACAGTATACCAATAGCGTAAGCCTTACAAATACATATATGTATAAACTAACGACAACGCTTACATATAGCCATGTGAATGATGTATTTACGCAATTGGTAGATACCATTGAAACTTCTAAAAGTTTTATTACTAAAAAAAACCTGGCTAAGCAGGATATTGGTAGCCTGAACATCAGTTATCCTTTTCAATTTAAATGGTATAGTATGTTTGTTAATCTGAATAGTTATTATTCACATTACCAGGCCGATTTTGGAACAGGGCGAACTGTAGATCTGGATGTATTTGCATACAACATTTATATGCAGCATTCTGCAAAACTGGGAAAGGGATTTACAGCTGAGTTGAGTGGTTTTTATAATTCGCCTTCGATCTGGGGAGGAACTTTTGAAAGCGTAGCAATTTGGGCTGTAGATGGAGGAATTCAAAAATCATTATGGAAAAATAAGGCAAACCTGAAGGTATCAGTAAGTGATATCTTTCATACACTAAGCTTTGCAGGCGAAAGCACATTTGCAGGCCAATATACCCGTGCAAGCGGAAACTTTGAGAGTACACAGTTCAAAGTGAATTTTACGTATCGTTTTGGTAATACTCAGGTAAAGGCTGCACGTCAACGTAAATCCGGAGCAGATGATGAAAGTAAAAGAGTTGGAAGCCAGGGTGGTGGTTTGAGTAATTAATTTTGATATGATAGCTTGAATGTATAATACTCATTGTAATTATACCATCTTAATTTACTAAGTAGTCCAAAGGGCTATGTGGAAATCTTTGATGGTATTATACAGACCTAAAGTTGCTTCGGACTAAATACTGTTTATTTTCGGTATAATTCAAAGAAAAACTATTTTATACCGATTGGACAAACAATATAGTCCAATATCGGCTTCGCCTCATTGTACCATTTGTTTGATACCATCGGCATAAACCACTGTAAGATTTTTTAAATATTGGCATATTTTAAAAATCACATTGGTATTATAAAAGCTATTCGTTCTAAGGGTTTCAGTACTTATTATTAAATCATTAATAGTGAGCAGTGCATCATTTTCAAGTTTGAAAAATAAAATTAATGGTTATCTTTACAACGGTTTTTCATAGGATATTGGATTTTAAAACGGGGCTGGATTTTTATCCTGGCCCTTTTTTTATTTTAATGCCTGTTCAAAATCATTTAAAATGTCTTCAATATTTTCAATTCCAACACTTAATCGTATTAAACCATCTGTAATTCCAAATTGCGCTCTTTCCTCTTCACTAACACCCTTATGGCTCATGCTTGCAGGATGAGAAAGTAGGGTGTCGACAGTTCCCAGAGAGATTGCCCTTACGCACATTTGTAATTTATCAATAAATTTTTTTCCCGATTCTAATCCGCCTTTCAATTCAAAACTCATGACTGCACCGGGGTGTTTCATTTGTTTATGCGCAGTAATATGATCGGGATGAGATTTTAGTCCTGTATAATTTACTTGTAAAACAGAAGGATGTTTTTCAAGAAAAGCAGCAACAATTTCTGCGTTGCTGCAATGCCTGTCCATTCTTATTTCCAGCGTTTTCATTCCGTTTATTAATAAGAATGCATCAAAAGGGTTACTGTTGCCTCCCAGTAATACATGCCATTTCCAGGCTTTTGTTTTCATGAAATCAATGTCTTTTCCTATGAGCACTCCACCAATTGCAGACCCATGTCCATTTAGAAATTTGGTTGTGGAATGGAATACAAAATCTACTCCATATTTAAAAGGTTGTTGCAGGTAAGGGGTTGCAAAAGTATTGTCAACAGAAACAAGGACTCCATGTTTTTTAGCAATAGCTGTTACTAAAGCAATATCTACACATTGTATGGTTGGGTTTGCCGGGGTTTCAATGTGAAGTAATTTTATGCTTTTATCATTTTTTAATGCTTCTTCTACTTTATTCAGATCACGCAAGTCTTCAATAACTGTTTTAATCCCGGCTCCGGCCAATACTTTATAAAATAATTCATGGGTTCCTCCATATAAAGAATAATGAGATAAGACCGTATCGCCTGCTTGTAAGTTGCTCATAAAAAGGGTCGTCATGGCTGCCTGGCCACTGGAATGCAAGAGGGCTTTCAACCGGAGGGGTTCACCGTTTTCATTAAAAAGGCCAAATGCTTCCAGAGCTTCTAATGTCTGTTCAGCGGCAGTAAAAGTCGGGTTACCCCAACGACTGTAAACCCTGCTTTTATCCTCTCCGGCAAAACGTTCCATTCCTTGTTGGGTGCTGTCAAAAGTAAATGTTGAACTGGCATAAATAGGTGTAAGGTGAGCATATTCCTGATTTTCGTGCTTGGCAGAATGCATAGCAACTGAACTGATACCTGTAAGAAAAAATTTATTTTTTGCCATATTATTTATTTCCAGTGTGAATATTTGAGTAATTGTAGTCTGATCAAAATATGAAGAAAGCAACTAATTTTAAAGTAAATGTAATATACCGGCGTTATTGCAAAATGAATAATTCATAAGTATCGTTGAAAATCATCCTGAAATACGTATTTTTACTATAAATACAGTAATTTCCACATGTAGTTATTTCCCTTGTATCCTACTAAAAACTCCCACCCAAAGTATAACATTCTTGTAATTATTTATTTATAAACAAAGGATGTATGACTATTGAGGCTACTTTGCAATTAGAGTTTAACAATAACTCATTTTTGTTAATGGTAAAAATGATCAGAGTTGAAAAGACCAGTTATTTTTTTATCAGAGACAAGGAAGAGGTTGGGGGGATGCTCTCAGGAAAAACCCTTGAACTTACTTTTATTGATTCGTTTTCGCTTACCGAATTTGGTGGTATTATTAAATCACAGGCAATACCCAAAAAGGTTTTGGATGTAATTCAAAAAGCAATATTGGATAACAAGGAAACCTGGTTTTTACCTGATTCACATATAAAAAATACCCTTTCTTAAAGTAATAAGATTGGACGTTTGATTTTAAATAACCTGTGTCACTTTAATAATAATTTAAAGATGTGTGCTACATCAAGTTAAAGGGGAAGACTTCTTTTAAATTAAAGAAACAATGTATCATTAAATGATCAGGCATGAATAAAAATCATCATTCATGAAATTTTATTATTCATTATCTTCTGCGTCTTTTTATTTACTTTTAGTGAAAACTTATCTTTTATCGTTAAAATAATTTTACCCGATGACAATTAATTATTTAAAAAAAATAACCTTGATCCTGTTATTCTTTTACATGCCATTTCAAAGTATGGCATGGGGAGTTTTGGGACACAGGATTATTGGGGAGATTGCAGAAAGCTACCTTAACAAAAAAGCAAAAAAAGAAGTATTTAAAATACTAGGAACTGAGTCTATTGCAATGTCAAGCAACTGGGCAGACTTTATAAAATCAGATCCAACCTATGGGTATCTCTACAACTGGCATTTCATTAATTTTAATAGTGGCTTATCTGAGGAGCAATTTCTCAATAACCTTGAGGCTGATACAGCAACAGATGCATATACAAAAATAAATTTCCTGGTTTCAGAATTAAAAAAGAAAGAGCTGGCACCTGAAAATAAACTGATGTACTTGCGTTTGTTAATTCATATTGTGGGCGATATTCATCAGCCATTACATGTAGGACGCCTGGAAGATCGTGGCGGAAATGCTATAAAAATATTATGGTTTAATGATGCGTCAAATCTTCATCAGGTATGGGATGAAAAATTGATAAATTTTCAGCAACTAAGTTATACTGAGTATACAAGAGCTATTAATCATACGAGTAAATCACAAAGAAATGAATGGCAACAGCAGCCTATCGGAAAATGGTTATATAATTCCTACCTCCAGGCTCAGAAAATTTATGCCGGAATAAAAACGCCCGATCAGAAATTAGATTATAAATACAATTTCGAATATGTCGAAGTTCTGAATGCTCAATTGTTACAAGGCGGAGTACATCTTGCCGGCTTACTCAATGAGATATTTGGTTGATAAAAATTGAGTTACCAACTAACTTCATTCCATCACTTCAAATAAAAGTAATTGTGATCTTTGTAATGGATTAAAATTATTATCGGCTACAAATATCAATGTTTTATGGCCATTGGGTAATAAAGGTCCAAAAGTTATTCCTTCTATATTATCTATGTAGATATCCAACTCGTCCATATTCATTAAAAGTTTTTTATTTGCAACTTTAAATTTTTTATTTTCTATTAAAGATGGGTTGTTAATGATATCAGTTGCCTGATCCAGGTCTGTTAGAAATACTTTGATCGTACAAGCCATGCGTCCGGTAGAAAATGAACGTTCAATAACAAGTAATTTATTATCTCCAATAGAAAGAATTTCTGATACCCCATTTATGGAAAAAGAATTTATAGGTTCCGGCAAATGTGCAACCGGGTCTAACTTATACGCATATTGAACTGTGTTTATTTTGCTGGCAATATCAAATTTCAATATTCGTATATAAGCATTGTTTTCTGAAATAGCTGCTCTTGGTCCATCTTCATAACAGGGTTCTTCAACATTTACAAAAAGTGTTTTGTAATTATCAGCAAAACACATTCCTTCAAATACACTGTTTTGCCTGGGGCCTTTTTCAGCAGATTGCATCCGAAGATTGTTAGGAATTAAAAAGCTGTCTGTAAATTTCCCTTTTAAGTTAACCATCCTAATAGCCGGATCTGATAAAACGCTATCTTTCTCTTTAAGTATGCGTTCTCCTTCACTACTCCAGATAAGTATTTTTTTTATGGGATCATATCGTATGGCTTCAGGATCGGGTGTATTATATCTATCTTTTTTAAAATTTGGATATTCAGTTCCATTAGGTTGTAAAAAGTATTTCATATCGGTAAAGAACATCGTATCAATTCCTTTTTGGGTAATTGATATATTGGCTTTGTAAAATCGTGCAGGATTCATTGCACTTCTATCATCACAAATCAAATAGTAATTATTATTTCGAATGTCATAATCTATGCCTGATAATCCTCCTATGGTAGTATTTTTATAATTTAATGCAAATGGTACATCATATTCACCTAAAAATTTAATGCCGGCTATGTTTGCTTTAGGCTGTTTGTTCGTTATATTTTTGGTGTTCAGGCAAGATGTAAAATAAAAAATAAATAATAATAATAATAATACGATACTTAAACTTTTTAATTGCATAACGAAGCTTGATTTGTAAAGGTAATCAAGTGCATTCTTCTGAAAGGTAAATTGCATGGATACAATTAGCTTTATGATCATGATAACGGAGAAAACGAAAGGGCAAAAAAAAACCCCATTCAAGAATGAACAGGGATTTTAGATAGGTATTTTTTCCTGATTTTTTGGGGATGATGGATTCTATAATAATTTCTGTGGGTTCAGAAGTAAAAATTAAATAAAGTTTTTTTAAATTTTTTAATATCAGGCAACTTCGGAAGACCTCCGTTGCTCAATGTTAGATAGCCAGCTTTCAGCTCTAACAGTTCTGTAAAATGCTTCTATACTTTTTGAAGAATCTTTTACGATTTTGTTTTTCTTCTCAAGAACTGAGTTTTTCCTATTTATGAAAGGCAATTTAACTTCAAAAAAACCAATGAAAAGTGCAATAATTGCAATACCAGTTAGGATAATGATGGTTAACATATAAATGGGATTTAAATTACATCGTAATATTACCAATAATTGAGCCAAAATCGATAAAAATTGCTTCAGTAAAAATATTTATCTATTTTGGTATATATACTAAGCTAATTTACATGTAATAGATTTATAAAAAAATAATTATTTTTAAATAAAGCAATATTTTTATACAGGTAGTGTGGATAAAAGATATATAATATATTAAATTAATATTATATAATAAGACTAGTAGCCCTTTAAAAACATAATATACACGTAAAAGGTTCAATATTTTGTTAGTAAAACAGAAATAAATTATTATTCCGGGAAATCAATTACTATTATTCTTAGATTTAATTTGTAGCAATTCAAAAAATATGAAGCGTTTTAAAGGCAAGGTATTATTACTAATTGCAATCATTCTATATTCCGCATGCACCCCTAAGCCTTATGACAGTTCAAATAAGCTCTACACAAAAAGGGTAAAGAAACTTTCGAAGTTAATTAGTAGTACTTCGATAGATTCTATAAAAGCAGATTCAATGAAAATACCTTCCTACAGGATCAGTACAACCAACTTTGGTTTACGTAAACCGAACTTTGTGATCATACATCATACCGCACAAAATAGTTGTGAGCAAACATTGAATACTTTCACCACTGATAAAACTCAGGTAAGTGCACATTACCTGATCTGTAAAGATGGAACGCTGCACCATATGCTTAACGATTACCTGCGTGCCTGGCATGCAGGTGCAGGAAAATGGGGTAATGAAACAGATCTTAATTCCTCTTCCATTGGAATTGAAATCGATAATAACGGTATAGATGTATTTTCTGAAGCACAATTAAACACTTTGCTTGGATTATTGGCATCATTAAAAAAAAATCACAATATTCCTGCTGCTAATTTTATTGGCCATGCTGATGTTGCTCCCGGAAGAAAAGTTGATCCCAATGTACATTTTCCGTGGAAACGATTTGCCGAGAATGGATATGGATTATGGTATAGTGATACGACAAATATCATCGTTCCCCAAAATTTTAATACAAGTAGTGCATTAAGGATCATTGGTTATAATGTAAGTGAACTCCCGGCCGCAATTCAGGCATTTCGAAGACACTTTTTGCAGTCTGAACAAACAGGGGAACTTATGGAACCTGAAAAGAAAGTATTATTTGTGCTGATGGGAAAATATATGTAGTGTTTCCCTATTTTAATTTTTGAGAAAAGTAATGTAGTATTTTATAAAATAATAGCTACCTGCAACACATTCTGGTTGATTGTATTTTTTAATTATATAAAAATATTAATGTCGGTAATAATTTCTGATTAAAATTTATTTGTCAATTGTAAAATACTTTCCAATCAGCGGAAACTTTGCCAGTTCTTTTACTTCAATTTTGCTGACAAACCAGGCAAAGAATGCAAAAAATATTAAGCCAACGGTTACAGAGAACCACAAATCTTTATTAATAAAATGAACAAAGCCCAGATGTAGTAAATATATTATTATCACCATTGTGATGTATGCAATCAGTTTTTTTACAGCGTATGGAATCGGATAGTATTTTCGTCCAAGCCAATAACTACACAACATCATAAATAAGTAACAACAAAATGTTGCAATGGCCGCTCCTGTATAATGTAGTTTTGGAATAAGCAGCATGTTAAGCACAATTGTGATAATAGCGCCTATAATTGTGATTACAGCGCCAAATGAATTCTTGTTTGTAAGTTTATACCAAACACTTAAATTATAATAAATACCAAGGAAGATATTCCCCAATGCCAGTAATGGTACAACCTGCAAGCCTTCTGCCCACACAGGATTTGCGAATGTTATGAATATCCATTTAAAAACATCCAGAAACAAACCGATAAATAAGAACATAAAGCAACAAGCTATTACAAAGAATTTCATTACTCGTGCATATGTTCGCCGGGCATTCTCATTTTTACTCTGGTTAAAGAAAAAAGGTTCTGCTGCCATTCTGAAAGCCTGTATCATAATGGTGATGAGTAATGCGATACGGAATATATTCGCAAAAATCCCAAGTTCATGATCGGCCTGTACTTTAGGCAGCTCAACCACATGCCTGTAAATAAGCCGGCTTAGCACATCATTGATCATTCCACCCAATCCTACAATGATCAACGGATAACTATAGTGCATTACTTCTTTCCATAGTTTAGAATCAAAATGAAGCCTAACTGTTTTTATTTCTTTAAAAAGTAATAGTAAAGTAAAAAGGCTTCCGCAAAGATTTCCAAGCAAATAATATCCCAGGGCTATATCCTTGTTATAAATATTCTTCAAAAAACTTTCGGGGTTAGATCGTAAAATGGATGGAATGACCCCTAAGAAAAATATCACAACAGCGAGGTTGATAATAATCCCTGAGATCCTTGCAAAAGCATAGCGTTTGGGTCTGTTTTCCTGTCTTAGTTTGGCAAATGGCAATGTATTCAGGTTGTCTACAGCAATAATTGCGATCATCCATAACAGGTATTCCGGATGATTGCTAAGGTCTGCTGCTGATATGATTGAATCTTTGAAAAATAATAAGGTAATTGAAAATAGAATTGTGCTGAAGAAAAGTGAAACTGATAGGGTATTATATAGTTTATCCTTGTCGTGCGTTTGAGAAAATCTAAAATAAGCCGTTTCCATTCCGTATGCATATAGTACATTTAAAAATGGTATAATAGTATAAACCTGAACAAGGTCAGCTGTCTTTTCAGGTAAAGCAATGAAAAAAGGCAATGCCATATTCATGAGGTATCCAAGGAACCGGCTGGCAATGGTAGGAATGCCGTACCAAAGCGTTTGACCCGCTAATTTTTTAATGCCACTCAAGTTTCAGAATTATTTAGAGTTCAAATGTAGTTTTATAATTGGTAAAAAATTTTTACTCCACATGATTGTTTTGATGTCATTTCATTTTTGTCTTTATGAAAGTAGCAGATATTATGTTCTTAGTAACTCGAATTTTGGGCTATAGATATAATAACACGAGTTCGTTATAAGATATTTTATATGCTGTTAGTTACTAATTGCTTGTTGTTCTCTACTTTTTTCTCTTAAGTAACAAACTTCTAACTTATTGATTTATATATTTTTCTTTTCCTTGATCCGCAATAAGCGGGACCTTGTTCCAAGAAGCAAAAATCAAGGGCTTCGGGAAAAAAAGCTAAAAATTTAAAGCCTGGTTAAAATGAAATAAGTCACAGCAGTTGAATTTAACCAGGCTGTTGTGCGACTTACTCGCTAAGAATATTTCCAAACTTCAGTAACATCAATTTCATTTTTTAACCTGCCTACCGGCAGGCAGGCGCCAGTTTTTAAATTTTCTTGACGCATTTTTTCCGAGGCCCACACTTCAAATCTCCTTTCAGGTTAGGAATCTATGGTCTCATTCATTCTGCTGTTACTTTACCAGGTTTGGAGTTTTTTTACTACCGTATACTTGACAAAAAAAGTAGCCTGCCTAACGGCAGTC
>JANOPU010000181.1:0-2839 GCA_031422055.1 Ferruginibacter sp. | reverse complement strand
AGCAACAAATGGCTTTTCTTCAAGGATATTATTCCTGCAGCTAATGTTACAAAACTTGAATATTTTGTTGATACAGATCCGGGATTTGGTAACGCAACCAATGTTCCGGTTACAGCAGGTGCCGATATTAATAACCTGGCCATACTGGTAAACACCACTATTTTAAGCGAAGGCTTCCACAAAATATTTTTAAGAAGCAGGGACAACAATGGTAATTGGGCGATCAGTAATGTTTTTGGATTCTTTAAAGAATTTATTCCATCCCCACTCAATATAAAAACAGGTGAATATTTCTTTGATACTGACCCTGGATTTGGAAATGGTACTGTTATTCCATTTACAGATCCAAAGGGTAATGATATTGCTGACTTCAGTTTTACTGCCAATATTACTCCGTTGACAAATAATGCTTCCCATTTATTATTTGTAAGAACAAAGGACAGCAGCGATAAATGGTCTCTCACGAATGTAATTTCATTCAATAAGAATGTAGTAATTCCGGTTACCTGGCTTTCATTTAATGCAAAGCTTGATAAAAAAGTTGTTCTGCTTGACTGGAAAACCGCAACGGAATCAAATACGAGTCATTTTGAAATTGAAAGAAGCATCAATGGTTTCCAGTTCGAAAAGATCGGAAGCGTAAAAGCTGCAGGAAACAGTAATTCGATCAGTTCTTATGTTTTTAACGACAGGCTGCCGGTAAAAGGCATGAATTATTATCGGTTAAAACAGGTAGACCTTGATGGAAAATTCTCATACTCAGAAATAAGGAAGGTTGAAATAAAAACAGATTGGCCATTATTTGTTATGTATAATAATCCCTCCAATGGTGCTGCCATAACAGTTAAAACTGCTATCACAGCTTCTTTCCTTGGCGTGTTTGATATTACCGGGAAAAAACTAAAAGAAATATCGATCAACAGTCATTCCCAGCAATTAGATCTCTCATCACTGCCATCCGGCACTTATACTGTAGTGCTTTATAAAGATGGCTTGGTGATTGCGGTTGAAAAATTAGTGATACAGCATTAAGCAATATTATATTTTATGTATAGCCTGTTCTTTTCGGAACAGGCTATCTTTTTTTAGTGAAACCCATTTCATTTAACTTTGCATTCAAATAAATGAACATTATGGAATACAGGATAGAAAAAGACACCATGGGCGAAGTAAAAGTACCAGTAGATGCAATGTACGGTGCACAGACCCAACGCAGCATTGATAATTTTAAGATCGCACAGGATATCAATAAAATGCCAAAGGAGATCATAAAGGCATTTGCTTATTTAAAACATGCTGCAGCTATTACCAATAATGAAGCCGGTATTTTAACAAAGAAAAAAGCTGACCTGATCGGTAAAGTTTGCAAAGAAATTTTAGATGGAAAATTAGATCAGTACTTTCCATTGGTAGTATGGCAAACCGGTAGCGGCACACAAAGCAATATGAATGTAAATGAAGTGATCGCATATCGTGGCCATGTTATGAACGGAGGAAAATTAAGTGATAAAGAAAAATACCTGCATCCAAATGATGATGTAAATAAATCACAAAGCAGCAATGATACTTTTCCAACAGCTATGCATATTGCAGCTTATAAGATCATAATGGAAACTACTATTCCGGGAATTCAAAAATTACGCGATACATTAGATAAAAAAGCAAAAGCATATAAAAAAGTGGTAAAGATCGGGCGTACCCATTTTATGGATGCTACACCACTTACTGTGGGACAGGAATTCAGCGGATATGTATCGCAACTGGATCATGGATTAAAAGCCATCAAAAATACACTGGCTCATCTAAGCGAACTTGCTTTGGGTGGTACCGCAGTAGGTACCGGTATCAATACTCCTCCCAAATATGATGTAAATGTAGCAAAGCAAATTGCAAAACTTACTAAACTACCGTTTGTAACTGCAGCAAACAAATTTGAAGCATTGGCGGCACATGATGCCATTGTAGAGTCACATGGTGCTTTAAAAACAGTAGCAGTCAGTTTAATGAAAATCGCCAATGATATTCGTATGCTTTCTTCGGGGCCAAGAAGTGGTATTGGTGAAATTTTTATACCGGATAACGAACCGGGATCTTCCATCATGCCCGGCAAAGTAAATCCAACACAATGTGAAGCATTAACTATGATAGCCGCTCAAGTCATGGGCAACGATGTTACTATTGGTATCGGCGGCTGCAACGGACATTTTGAATTGAATGTTTTTAAACCGGTGATGATCTACAATTTTTTACACAGTGCACGTTTGATCGGTGATGGTTGTATTTCATTTAATGATAAATGTGCGGTAGGATTAAAACCAATAGAAGATAATATTAAAAAGCACGTTGATAATTCGTTGATGCTTGTAACAGCACTTAATACAAAGATCGGTTATTATAAAGCTGCTGAAATTGCTCAAAAAGCGCATAAGGAAGGAACAACTTTAAAACAAATGGCAGTAAAACTGGGTTATGTAACTCCTGCAGAATTTGATGCATGGGTAATTCCTGCAAATATGGTAGGGAAAATATAACACGAATTGTTCTGAATACAACTCCCTCTCCTTCGGTGAGGGTTGGGGTGAGGTTAATAAAAAGAATTTAACGAATGAAGAAATGTATTTAATTCTTGCAATCAGTTTATTGAATTACAATCTTTTCAGTTAGTAAATTTATATCATGTTCGTTGTATAATTTAACGGTGTAGTATCCCGGACTAAGATTTTCCACATTTACCCCAAAATTATCTTTTTTGCTTATCCCTTTAAGCATAAGCCTTTCCGTTATAACATATCCCTTCTTTTTTAAAGTAAGGTTTCATTATTCTATTGAAAAACAGTTG
>JANOPU010000180.1:0-9838 GCA_031422055.1 Ferruginibacter sp. | reverse complement strand
TTTTGTATTAATCATCAAGGTCGCCGGAATAGATCCGCTCCAGGATGTATCGGCCTTAGGGCAGAAATAATCTGCATCTGTTTCATTAAGCCAAACAATATTGGCTTTATATTTACGCTTTTTTACAAAAGATGCAATTTTTTTTGGGTAATAGGATGGAAGATCAAGGCTTACCAGCAAAAGTTTTACCTGATCATTTTTATATTTATCCGTTATTTTAATAAAAAAAGGTATTTCAGCTATACATGGCTTACAGAAAGTAGCCCAAAAATTAATAACCAGTATTTCACCGGTCTTACCAGACATATAGCTTTCCAATTCCGTCATCTTCCATTTTGCAATATCCTGGCAATTAGCTTTAAAACTAATTATAAATAATCCTGCAATAACTAATAATTTCTTCATAAGGAATAAAAATACAAATAATACTGATAACCAATAAGAACAAAAGGTTAAAAAGGGCTAACAATGCATTTGGCTAATCACCCATTTCAGGTTAATTTCGCAGGCTAACAGCTAACAGCTAAAACAAATAAACCAATAAACAAATAAACAAATGGCATACGATCTGATAGTTTTAGGAAGCGGTCCGGGTGGTTATCCTGCGGCAATAAGAGCCAGTCAGCTTGGAAAAAAAGTTGCGATCATAGAAAAAGAAAGCCTGGGAGGCATTTGCCTGAACTGGGGCTGTATTCCTACCAAAGCATTATTAAAGAGTGCACAAGTATTTGAATATGCAAAACATGCACAGAGTTACGGTATCAATATCACAAATCCAACCCATGATTTTGGCGCTGTGATCAAACGCAGTCGTGGCGTGGCAGATAAAATGAGTAAGGGAGTACAGTTCCTGATGAAAAAGAACAAGATCGATGTCATCATGGGAACTGGTAAGGTCATTGCTGCCGGAAAAATAGAAGTAACTGCTGCAGATAATACCAAACAGGTTGTTGAAACAAAGAACATTGCCATAGCAACCGGAGGAAGGGCAAAACAATTACCAAGTATGCCCATTGATGGCAAAAAGATCATTGGATACAGGGAAGCGATGGTTTTGCCGGGTCAACCCAAAAGCATGATCATTTGCGGTAGCGGTGCTATTGGTTCAGAATTCGCGTATTTCTACAACAGTATGGGCACCAAAGTTACCATTGTAGAGTTCATGCCACGCATTGTGCCCGTTGAAGATGAAGACATCAGCAAAGAATTGGAAAAACAATTTAAAAAGCAGGGTATTACCATCATGACGAGCAGTGAAGTAACAAAAGTAGATACTTCAGGTTCCGGTGTAAAAGCCACTATAAAAACAGCTGATGGCGAAGTGACATTGGAAGCTGATATTTTACTAAGTGCCGTTGGGGTTGTTGCCAATATCGAAAATATAGGCCTGGAGCAATTAGGAATAAAAACAGATAAGGGTAAGATCATCGTTGATGCAAATCAACAAACGAATGTGCCTGGTATTTATGCGTTGGGTGATTGCACACCCGGACAAGCCCTGGCACACGTAGCAGCCAAAGAAGGGATCAATGCAGCCGAACATTTGAGCGGGCACAAACCCGAAGCGATAGATTATAATAATATACCCGGATGTACTTATTGTTCACCTGAAATTGCCTCCGTGGGTTATACAGAAAAAGCGGCTAAGGATGCAGGTTATGAGATAAAGGTTGGTAAATTTCCTTTCATGGCCAGCGGTAAGGCAAGTGCTGCAGGTGCAACAGAAGGTTTTGTAAAAGTTATATATGATGCAAAATATGGTGAATTTTTAGGCTGCCATATGATCGGTATGAATGTAACTGAAATGATCGCTGAAGCTGTAGTAGCAAGAAAACTGGAAACTACTGCACATGAAATATTGAATGCCGTACACCCTCATCCAACGATGAGCGAAGGTCTAAAAGAGGCAACTGCGGTGGCGTATGGCGAAGCTATTGATGTTTAAATAGTTTGAGGTTCGAGGTTTGAGGTTCGAGGTTTTAACCAACTGCTATCGGGAACTTATTTCATCCCTATACGGTAACTTTACATTCCTTTCAATGATACAGGAATGACATTACTCTTTCAATATTTCAAAAAATTCAACCCACTTTCAAAAGAAGCAGAAAAAGCTATTGCTGAAATAAGCAGTGTTGTTTCAATAAAGAAAAATACCGACTTACAACCCATCGGGCACAGCTGTAAGACCATTTATTTTATTAATAAAGGGGTTGCCCGTATTTATTATCTGAAAGATGGAATTGATATTACTGAGAGCTTTGCATTTGAAAATAATATCATTGCAAGGGTTGAAAGTTTATTTACGGGTAAACCAAGCCGCAAAGCAATTCAAATATTAGAAGATGCTGAAATTGTGGCTATCAATGCAACATTGCTTTTCAAACTCTACGATACATTCCCTGAAATAGAACGCCTGTTCAGAAAAATATTTGAAACAGCCTATGTAGATACTGTTAACCGAATTGAAGGAATTCAGTTTCATTCTGCCGAGGAAAGGTACAAAGCCTTACTCACAGAAGCTCCCAATGTTTTAATGAGAGTCCCCCTAAAATATGTTGCCTCTTACCTCGGCATTACCCAGGTAAGCCTTAGCCGTATCAGGAGCCATCGGTGATTATTTATCTTATGTTAAAGGATTAGCCATTTATTACTGCCAGCTTTGTGTAATAAAAATATACAAATGCAGGGGGCAGAAAAAACAGTTGTCAGGTTAGGATTAAAAGAAAACTGGAAACAGTTTGCACTGCTTGTAATTGTAAATGGCTTTGTAGGTGGTATGGTTGGGATGGAACGTTCCATACTTCCACAGATAGCAGAACAGGAGTTTGCGATTGCTGCAAAGACAGCGATACTTTCTTTTATTATTGTATTTGGCATTGTAAAAGCAGTTACAAATTATTACACCGGTGCATTAGCAAATAAATTTGGAAGAAAGAATCTTTTAGTAGCGGGTTGGATCATTGGTATACCTATTCCATTCATATTGATGCTTGCACCATCATGGGATTGGATCATTGCTGCTAATGTACTGTTGGGAATCAATCAGGGGTTAACTTGGTCAAGTACGGTGGTAATGAAAATTGATCTTGTTGGTGAAAAGCAAAGAGGTTTTGCCATGGGTTTGAATGAATTTGCAGGTTACATTTCGGTAGCACTTGTTGCATTTTTAACCGGCTGGATCGCCAGTGAATATGGTATCCGGCCTTACCCGTTTTATACTGGCATTGTATTGGTGATTTTAGGTTTATTGTCGAGCATATTCTTAGTGAAAGACACCAAACATCATATTGCAAAAGAGACAACTACAAATACAATTCCAAATCTTCCCCATATATTTTGGGATACTACCTGGAAAAATAAAAACTTAGGTTCGGTAACACAGGCAGGTTTGATCAATAACCTGAATGATGGCATGGCATGGGGTATTTTTCCCATTTTACTTGCAACAAAAGGTTTTACTATTGCTGAGATCGGCATTATTACTGCCATATACCCTGCAGTTTGGGGAATTGGTCAATTGTTTACCGGAAAAATGGCTGATAAGTTCTGTAAAAAAGATATGCTATATATAGGTATGTTTATACAAGCCATTGCCATAATTGCATTGGTTTGGGCTAGCAGCATGTTTCATTACATAATTATTTCTTCCATCTTAGGTTGGGGTACCGCAATGGTGTATCCTACATTTCTGGCAACGGTAGCTGAAAATACAAATCCACGTGACAGGGCAAAAAGCATTGGTATTTTCAGACTTTGGCGGGATCTAGGTTATGCCATTGGCGCAATACTTACCGGTATAATAGCCGATTTATTAAGCATCAATGCAGCTATTCTCTTCATTGGTTTTCTCACATTAATATCAGCGCTTATCATCCGGTACAGGATGAAATGCAAACCTGGCGGTGCTCTTAAAATATGGGAATGGATAACAAATAAACATAAACAAAATGCAGGAACAAAAAATACAGGATTGCTTTGCACTGGCGGAGCTTAAACAGTTAATGAAGCAATCTCCTGGTCAGCTTACCATCATTGATGTAAGAAACAAGGATGAATTCACTGAGAAACATATTCCAGGTGCTGTCAATATTCCTTTGAGTGAATTGGAATCCCGTTCAAATGGATTATCAAAGCAGGAAATTATAATTACAACATGCGGTAAAGGTGGCGGGAGATCGGCACAAGGGGCAGAATTATTACAACTACTTGGTTTCACCAAAGCAAAATATTTGTGTAACGGTACTTTTGGCTGGTATGAAACGAAGATTACCTGATACCGGTCTCGAGTATCAACTATAATATTATCTTAAAAAGTTTAGCGGTAATTGATATTTCATAAAATAAATTAAACGGAGGATGAAATTCATTGTTATTGCCTTGTTACTATTTTCTGCCATTGCAGTTTCCGTGCCTGAAGTATTGGTTTCAGGTGCAATGAAAAATGTGATGATGAAAGGAGATTTTTCTGCTCATGCAGATATAGACACAATGAATAAAGTTCATCTTTATGGACTTGGGCCCGTTGCCGGATTAAAAGGAGAGATAATGGTATTGGATGGCAAAGTGTTTTCAACTTCAAAAGATGGCAGCAAATTATTGAATCAGCTGGACAACGTATCAAAGGCTGCTTTCCTGGTTTATAGTAACGTGGAAAAATGGAAAACATTCAGTATCAATACAAGGATCAGCAGTTATGAAGAACTGGAAAAATTCGTTGAAACTACCGCTAAAACTAACGGGTACGATATGGAGATCCCTTTTGCTTTTAAGTTAGAGGTAGTTCCGGAAAAAATAAGTTTCCATGTGATAGACTGGAAAGAAGGAACCGTTCATACTATGGAAAACCATAAACAGTTTGCTTATGCAGGAGAATTTTTTTATAACGAAATAAAAATGCTTGGTTTTTATTCCACCAATCATCATAGCATTTTTACACATCATACTACAAATATGCATGTACACCTGCTGGATGAAAAGACTAAAATAGTTGGCCATCTGGAACAAATTCTGATAAAAGGAACTGTAACTATTTATCTGCCTGAAAAATAAGACTGTCATTTGTTAATCAATTGAATGCCTTAGTTCTGATAAACACGAACGATTTTATACCGAAACAAGTAAAAAACATACGAAATTCAACCGGATGTTTATTTTAGTAGCCCTTGAGATACCAAAATTGAATTTTTACACGTTATTTTGCCATAATGAAAATTTTTGCTTTTATAATGGCAGTCCTGCTGCTAGTACTTAGCTGTGTGCCTTGTGCAGATGGTGCCTATGGAATAAATGATCATAAAGCAAATACAACATTATCACAATCGCAAAACCAACAAGAAGATAGCCACACCGATGATTGTTCTCCTTTCTGTGCCTGCAACTGCTGTGCTGGATTTGCAATCATCTCTTATGCTTCTCAGGTAGTAACATTGCATTTTTCCGCCATAGAAAAAAATCCTGTTCACCTTCCTGTTTGTATTTCGGAAATTTCGCTCCCCATCTGGCAACCGCCTCAATTAGTTTAATTGCTTCGTTATTGATGTCACGACTATGATTCAACCCAATATAGGTTTTGGAATGTTCGTTAATACCATTTTTTTAGTTATCAAAGAAAACCAATTGTCGTTGGCAATCAGAATTCAAAAATTTGTACTTGTTGTACTGTAAAGTATCATTCCTGTTTCAGAAATAGTTTTCCTAAATGCTAATTTCAAATAAATGATGGCTCAAAATAAAAAATCATGCTCAATAAGATCATTCATTTCAGTATAAAAAATAAACTCATTATAGGTGTGATGACACTGGTATTGATCATCTGGGGAATATGGAGTGCAGGAAAATTGTCTGTTGATGCGTTACCGGATGTTACGAATAATCAGGTGCAGATTATTACACGTGCCCCTACTCTGGCGGCACAGGAAGTAGAACAATTCATTACTTACCCTGTGGAAAGGTCTTTGTCCAATATCCAGGGAATTGAAGAGATGCGTTCCTTTTCACGGTTTGGGTTAAGTGTAATAACAGTTGTGTTTCAGGAAGATGTAAACATATACTTTGCCAGGCAACTTATCTCTGAAAAACTAAAGGAGGCAGCGGAGCAAATACCCAAAGGAATGGGCAATCCTGAAATGGGACCTGTTACAACGGGCCTGGGAGAAATATATCAGTATGTTATCCATCCAAAAAAAGGAAGCGGACAGAAATATTCTGCCATGGATCTGCGGACCATGCAGGATTGGATCGTAGGCCGCCAGTTAACAGGCATTGCCGGTGTGGCAGAGGTAACAGGCTTTGGTGGAATCAGCAAACAATATGAAGTAGCGGTAAGCCCCGATCGGTTAAAAGCGATGAATGTAACTATCCCTGAAATATTCACAGCCCTTGAAAAAAATAATGAAAATACCGGTGGGGCTTATATTGACAGGAAACCAAATGCTTACTTTATAAGGGGTGTGGGGTTGATAAAATCTTTCGCTGATATTGAAAATATTGTAATCAAACAACAAAGTGGCGTCCCGGTATTGATTAGGGATGTAGCTACGGTTCAATTTGGTTCACCACCACGTTACGGGGCTTTAACATATAATGGTGATAAAGAAGTGGTAGGTGGTATTGTGCTCATGATGAAGGGAGCCAATAGTGCATCAGTAGTAAAACTGGTAAAAGAACGGATGAAAACTGTTCAAAAATCATTACCGGAAGATGTAGTGATAGAGGCATTTTTAGACCGTACCAATTTGATTGAGCGTTCAATCAATACTGTAAAAACCAACTTAATTGAAGGGGCATTGATTGTGATATTAGTGTTGGTGTTATTCTTAGGAAATCTTCGGGCAGGCTTAATCGTTGCATCTGCCATTCCTTTATCTTTATTATTTGCTTTAGCCCTGATGAATTTGTTTGGTGTAAGTGCCAACCTGATGAGCCTGGGTGCTATTGATTTCGGATTGATCGTAGACGGAGCCGTCATCATTGTAGAAGCAACCCTGCATTACCTTGGAGCAAAACAATTAACGGGCAAGCTTTCACAGGTTCAGATGGACGAAGCCGTGGAAGGAAGTGCGAAGAAAATGATGAGTTCAGCTGCATTCGGGCAGATCATTATCCTTATAGTGTATTTACCTATACTTTCTTTACAGGGTGTGGAAGGTAAGATGTTTCGCCCCATGGCAGAAACTGTAGCTTTTGCTATTTTAGGTGCATTGATCCTGTCACTGACTTATATACCTGTGATGAGTTCTTTGTTTCTTTCAAGAAACATGAAACACAAAAAAACTTTTTCAGACAGAATGATGAATTTCTTTCAACGTTTATATATTCCGACCTTTCATGCTGCAATCAAAATAAAATATACAGTAGTGGGTATAGCTTTAGTTCTATTAATTTTTTCAATACTTATTTTTAAAAATATGGGTGCTGAATTTATTCCCACATTAGAAGAAGGAGATTATGCCATTGAGTTTGTATTGCCCCAGGGTACTTCGCTTTCTCAAACAATAGAAACGGTTATGATGGCAGAACGGATGCTGCTTAAATTTCCTGAAGTAAAAATGGTGGTTGGCAAAACTGGTGCTGCTGATATAGCAACTGATCCAATGCCACCTGAAGCATCAGATTTAATGGTAATACTAAAACCAAAAAAAGAATGGACGACCACCAAAGATTTTTACGAATTGTCTGATATCATGAAAGATAAACTTTCTACTATTCCAGGTATTATAGCAGAACCAAGCCAACCCATACAAATGCGCTTTAATGAATTGATGACAGGGATACGCCAGGATGTGGCAATAAAAATATTTGGTGAAAACATAGATACACTGGCTGCATATGCAGACAAAGTTGCAAAAGTTATTGGGCCTGTTGAAGGCATTACACAACCACAGGTGGAAAGAGTAGATGGTCTACCTCAAATTACTATTGAGTATGACAGAGGGAAACTGGCAGGCTACGGATTAAATATTGAAGATATAAATCACGTTATCAGCACAGCTTTTGCTGGTGAAGAAGCTGGCGTTGTGTTTGAGAATGAAAGAAAATTTGATTTGGTGTTGCGTTTAGACAGTGCTCACCGTACAAACCTTGCAGATGTAAGTGAACTGTATGTTCCAATGCCAAATGGTAATCAAATTCCTTTATCTCAGGTAGCAACTGTTTCCTTTAAAACAGGCCCGGCACAAATAAGTCGTGAGTCGGGCAAACGAAGAATTTATGTAAGCTTTAACGTAAGCGGCCGTGATGTGTTCAGTGTAGTAAAAGAAGCTCAACAGAAATTAAATGAAAAAATAAAATTGCCCCTGGGCTATTATTACACTTATGGTGGTACGTTTGAAAACCTGCAAAAAGCATCTTCTCGGCTGATGATCGTTGTACCTTTGGCATTGCTGCTCATCTTCTTTATGTTATACCTTACTTTTAGTTCAGTTAAAGATTCCTTATTGATCTTCACTGCTATCCCAATGAGTGCTATTGGTGGAGTATTTGCTCTACTTATCAGAGGAATGCCATTCAGTATTTCTGCAGGTGTAGGTTTTATCGCTTTGTTTGGTGTGGCTGTATTAAATGGTATTGTATTGATTAGTACTTTCAATCAATTGGAAAAAGATGGAATGAAAGACATTATGCAACGGGTATTGGAAGGAACAAAAATTCGTTTGCGCCCTGTTTTAATGACAGCAGCGGTTGCTTCATTAGGTTTTCTTCCTATGGCATTTTCTTCAGGTTCCGGAGCCGAAGTACAAAAACCTTTAGCCACGGTGGTTATTGGCGGCCTGATAACTGCAACATTCCTTACCCTGATAGTATTGCCTGTACTATATATAATTTTTTCATCTAAAAGTAAAATAAAACCTGCCGTATCAGTTTTAGCAGTTATTATTTTTATGGTATTTTCAAACAATGTACAGGCACAGAAACCGGTTGTAAAACGCATAAGTGTAGACGAAGTAATTACATTAGCGAAAAATAACTTGTTGTTTGACATCAACAACCAACAGATACGTAAAGGCGAAGCCCAGATAAAAACAGTAACAGCGCTGCCGAAGACGGGTGTGTTTGCCGAGAATGAAGACTACCGTCCCAGCGACAACAAAGGCATTTTAAAGATCGGCATATCACAAAGTATCGCATGGCCCGGATTGTACAAAGCACAGAAAAATCTGTACAATGAGCAATTGAAATACTACCAGGTCAATACAACCGCGATTGATGTGGATATAAAAAGAGATGTTAGAACCGTGTACTATAAGCTTTGGTATTTGCAGGAAAAAGAAATATTGTTTTACCGACTGGATAGTATATACAAATCATTGAATGACGCTGCCATACTTAAAGTAAAGACCGGCGATAGCCCCGGTTTAGACAGTATCTCAGCCAGTGTAAGAATGAAAGAGTTACAAGTAATGTTACAGCAAATCCGAAACGATGTAGAAATTCAGCAGCGTGTTATGATGCAGTTATTAAACACAGAAGAATCGATGTTGCCACTTATGAAACCATTGGAAAAATTACCAATGCCCGGTGTCACAATCGATAGCCTTCACCCGCTATTGGCTTTGCAATCACAAAACATCAACATTGCAAATGCAGGTATAGGAGTTATAAAAAATGAAAACAAACCGGAATTCTCGGGTCGTTTTTTCAGCCAAAGGTTGTGGGATGCAAAAGACCCGTTCAGCGGCTTTTCTGTTACAGCCGCCATCCCTTTGTTTGGAGCAAAGGCTTATCGAAATAAAGTAAAAGTGGCACAGGCTGATATGGCTGTTCAACAAAAGCAATATGTTTATAACAGACAACTTCCTGTTGACTTTGTAACTGTTGTGAATTTAAAAGTTGTCTGTTA
>JANOPU010000179.1:0-1610 GCA_031422055.1 Ferruginibacter sp. | reverse complement strand
GGGGGGAAAACAAATAACAGAACCGGAAGGGAAGAAAATAGTATCGGCTTTTTCAGCATCAATACTATAATCAGTAAACGGAACATTCACTGCAGGTAAGGGAGGGTTGATAAAAGGCAACTTATTTTCATATACAATATTTTCTGTCAGTTTCTGCTGACTAACTTTCTCAGGGAAGATAAAAGTTTTGAAATTTAATATTAAAATTATGATCAGGCTTGCTGCGATCAGGTAAACCCAGATTATTGGCTTTGTGAAAATATTTGTACGGTTCATTCCTTTTGCAAACTCATTTTTTAAGCCAGCATCGATAGCAGCTTGTATAATTTGGCGTTGCATACTTACCTCATTTTGTAATGCTTTATTTTTGGCTAGCTCATCTTCAAAAGCTGCTTTTTCAGTATCGTTCATTTCATTTAAAAGATATCTGTCTATTTGTATGTCTTTATTCTGCATAAATACTGTTTTTTGAAAGGGTAATGTAATTTTCTTTTGCTTTCTGCATGCATCGGTACTTTTGGTTCTTTGCTATATTTTCATCACTGAATTCCAGCAATGAAGCGATTTCTTTGAAGCTCTTCTTTTTCAAATAAAATTGAATGAGTAATTCTTTACATTTTTCTCCTAATAAATTAAAAGCTGATGTAGCAAAGGTGAAATTTGACTCCTCATCAATTTCTTCTTTTGTCAAATCCGTATTAGTTTCCGAAAGGGATAATTTTTTTCTTTTTCGTAATTCCTGCAACCAGCAATTTCTTATTACAGCCAGCAAATAGGATTTGAGAGACACAGTAAGGGTAAAATTATTAGAATGTACTTTTTTGTACAATATTACCAGAGCATCCTGGAAAATATCATTTGCATCATCTGTCGAACCTGAGTTTGCTTTTATATATTGCTTTACATCGGGCAGGATAGAATAGAGCCCCTTTAGGGCCAGTGAGTATTTGTTATGTTGTAAATGCAGAATGATTTCTTTATCGTTCATATTTAAGTGCTTATAATGTATTATGCTGTTTTCAATAAAAGGTCATCAAAATAAACTAATTTATTTTTGGAACTTTAAATCAGGAAGTTATTAACAGGGTATTGAGCCAAATTATTGCTTGTAAACAATTAGAATCTGGACGGGAAAATTAAAAACGCTCTCTTTTCAACGTGGCCTGGTCTTTTGACCAGCAACGATTCAATGATTCCAACTGGCGCAAGTGTTCCCGTCTAAAATTTAAGCATTTTTTGATTAGTTTGAAGGGATCACTTGATGCCTCTTAAGCCATCAGGTCTGTGACCGGTGTTAGAAATCGAATCCTAAATTTTACGCTTTTACTAATTTGGAACAAATAAGCAAAAGCTCAATAATGGTATGCCGTACAAGAGTGCGACGCAACGATGGCGTCCAATGCTGGCAAAGCTGGTAAACAAAAGTTCGTCATTGCGAACACAGTGAAGCAAACTTAGTCATGAAAAAGTAGATTGCTTCGTTCCTTACAATGACGTTGTTCTTAATATCCTCGTAATCAAGCTACAGCATTTTGTAAAACATACCCATATTTAATTGCTTCCTTTTGAAGGAAGATTATTCTTTTAGCTTTCTGTCTTTCTGTATTAAT
>JANOPU010000178.1:0-5387 GCA_031422055.1 Ferruginibacter sp. | reverse complement strand
CGAAAATCTGCGGAATTTTAATCTGTGATGATTTGCGGGAAAATAAATCTTTGATACTCCTTAAAACATTTTTATATTTCCGCTGATAACCCAGATTTAATCACGCAGATAACCGCTGATTCGATCTATAGAAAAAAGTGTTATTACATCTGATAAAATCTGCGGAATTTTAATCTGTGAAGATTTGCGGGAAAATAAATCAGAGCCTATTTACTTTTCTATAAATATTTTTAGAAATATCATCCGAATTAAAATTAACAAGTAATCCCAATTTCAAACCTGAAAGTTTCAGATAAGTAATTACTTGTTTGTGATGGACATCAAGCAGGTTTTCAACAGATTTTAACTCAATAATTACTTTATTCTCAACCAATAAATCCAAACGATATCCAATATCAACTTTTATTTTCTCATAGATCATAGGCAAGGGAACCTGCGAACGGACATACTGATTATCCTTTTCCAATTCATATTTTAATGCAGCTTCATAAGCTGATTCTAACAATCCAGGTCCTAAATTATTATACACTTTAAAAATACAACCACGTATTTTATAGGAAATGTTATTTTCTGTCATAGGGAATAATTTGATTATTATATGAATTGAAAATATCCATTTTCTGAAATAAAATGTCGATTATTTTCTCCTTATTTTAATGTGTTTCGACCCTAAAAAAATGAGGAATTTCTTAAAATTCAGAAGGATTATCATGCTAAAAAAAACAATATCATCTATTCTTCTTTTTCAGAATAGCTACGGTTAGCCTGCAAACTGAGATCAGTTTATCATTTATATCATTAATTTTTATATCCCAAACATGAGTAGCACTTCCAGTATGCAAAGGAATGGCTGTTGCAGTCACATAACCTGAACTTACACTCCGGATATGATTTGCATTTATCTCCAGGCCAACACATAAAAATTCAGCAGGATCAATGATGAGATGTGAACCGATACTACCGATTGTTTCTGCCAGGGCACAACTGGCGCCTCCATGTAACAACCCATATGGCTGACAGGTCCTTTTATCCACCGGCATTTTCATTTTTAAAAAATCGGGCCCCAATTCTACCCATTCCATACCTAGGTGATTGCTCATGGTATCAGGTGCAAAGGACATGAGTTCAACCAATGTAATTGCTTTATTAAACCAGATAGTATCTTTCAACGGTTTTGTTATTTATTTAGTATTGTTTGATTAACGGCATCCGGCAAGAATTTAGAAACGTCGCCACCATTTTTAAGTACATCACGTACAAGCGTAGATGCAACTGAAGTATATTGAGGAAGGCAAGTAAGAAAGATCGTTTCTATATTTACAGCTATACTCCGGTTCATATCCGCAATGGCTTTTTCGTATTCAAAGTCATTTACATAACGTATGCCCCGTAAAATAAAATTAGCACCTACCAGTTTACAACAATCAACGGTTAATCCATCATACACAATGGCTTCAACTTTGTCAATATTTTTATAAATTTCTTTTAACCAGTCCAGTCGCTGCTTTTCGCTGAACATAGGCTGTTTATTTGTATTTCTTCCAATTCCTATATATAGTTTATCAAATAAAGGCAAAGCACGATCTATAATATCCGTGTGGCCCAGTGTTACGGGGTCAAATGTACCGGGGAATAAGCAGATACGATTCATGATGTATGATTTATGATGTATGATTTATGATTTATGATGTATGATGTATGATGTATGAACTTTCGAAATCATACATCATATATCACATATCATCAATTTTATAATTCTTTCCTTCCTGCCAACAGGTACAACACAGCCATTCTAACAGCTACACCATTCTCCACCTGCTGCAAGATAATTGATTGATCACTATCAGCTACATCGCTATCTATTTCCACACCACGGTTCATTGGTCCCGGATGCATAATAATTATTTCTTTATGTATTGAATCAAGTATTTTTCTTGTAACTCCGTATGCCAAATTGTACTCACGCAAAGAAGAAAATAAAACCTGATTCTGCCGTTCTAATTGTATTCGGAGTACATTGGCTACATCGCACCACTGCAAAGCTTTTTTCAGATCATATTCAACCAGTACATCCAATGCTTGTTTGATATATACTGGGATCAGTGTTGGAGGTCCGGCCACCATAACTTCGGCACCCATTTTTTTCAGTAAATAAATATTACTCAAAGCTACTCTTGAGTGCATGATATCACCAATAAGTAACACTTTTTTACCTTCCAATGAACCAGCTTTATCTATAATAGAAAAAGCATCCAGCAGAGCCTGAGTTGGATGTTCATTAATTCCATCGCCAGCATTGATAATAGCTGTGTCTGGTAAATGCTTTGATAAAAAGTGTGGTGCACCACTTGCACTATGTCTCATAACAACCATATCTACCTTCATGCTGAGGATATTATTTACCGTATCCAGCAATGTTTCGCCTTTGGAAACAGATGATGCAGAAGCTGCGAAATTGATGGTATCAGCGCTAAGCCTTTTTTCAGCGAGCTCAAATGATATCCTGGTGCGGGTAGAATTTTCGTAAAATAAATTTACGATCGTAACATCACGCAATGATGGAACTTTTTTGATCTGCCTTTGTAATACTTCCTTAAATTGAATGGCTGTAGATAAAATTAGAGAGATATCTTCTTTGTTAAGATCCTTAATGCCCAATAAATGTTTGGTAGATAGTTGCATTAAGGAGCGAAGCTAAGGAAATAATTTGAAAATTTATAAATGTGTTAATTTGAAGATTAAATCTAACCAATACTAATTATATTTTTCATTTCCAAATTTTCAAATTAATACATTTTCAAATCAATAAAGTATAACTTCTTCCTTATCCCACTCTACTTTTACCTTTTGCGAAAGCACTGTATCTATTGCTTTACCAAAATAATCGGGTTGAATGGGCAATTCCCGGTTAAATCTCCTGTCGACCAATACACACAACTCTACTTTTTGAGGTCGGCCAAAATCCTGCAATGCATCCAGTGCGGCACGAATGGTTCGTCCGGTATACAATACATCATCGATCAGAATTACTTTCTTCCCTTCAATTGAAAAGGGTATATCAGTATTATTAGCCACATGCAATTCATTTCTTACATCATCCCTGTAAAATGTTATGTCCAATATACCATAATTGATTTTATCTGTTGGACATTGCTGGCGTATATGTTTTATGATCCGGTCACTTAATTTGATTCCTCTGGGCTGAATACCTATAAAAACAACATCCTGCAAAGAGTCAAAATTCTCAATCAATTGCTGAGATAGCCTGTTAATAGTCAGATTCAGTTGCCGGGATGAAAGTAAAATTTGCATATTTAAAATTGAAAACGAAGAAGATCAAAGATAAAAGATTATTGGTTTACAAGTTTATCAGTAAATAGTTTAACTAAGTTTCGGATAATAATCGAGTAGGAAGTAAGGGATTATTTCCCTTACTGTCCTCTCACACCACCGTACGTGCCGTTCGGCATACGGCGGTTTGTTAGAATAATGATGTCTGCAATGTGGTACAATTGTGATAGTGTTGGTAAAACCCTTGATATCCTTGCTTACTCCAATAAGTGTTGTTTAACGCCCGGCATAATAAGGGGCTATGCGCTATTCGGCAATAGCCTTTGCTGCTATTGCTCCATTGATATGCTTTTGATTTGTTGATGCCTAAGTGTAAAAGATTTCTTCGACGTGTTTTGGGGTGTTTCCACTCTTTCCATTTGCCTATTCTCAATCTCGTTCTTACACCCTCATCCAGTTTTCCCATCACCGATTTTGCTTTGGCTATTACAAAGTAATTTACCCATCCTGTTACCACTTGTTTCAGTTGGCTTATCTTTTCTTTTGTTGATTTACCATTACTTCTTTGGGTGATTAATTTGCACTTCGCCTTTATTCGCTCAATGGATTTTGCTGCTATCCGTATTTCCCATTTTCCGTTGTGTTTGTAAAATGAAAATCCTAACAGCGTACTTTGTGAAGGGTAACTAATCTTTGTCTTCGCCTTATTTACTTTTAATTTTAGCTTCGTCTCTATGTAAGTGCTGATACTTGCACACACTCTGTTGGCAGCCTTTTCACTGATCACATAAATACTACAATCATCTGCATAGCGCACATAGCTATGTCCTCTGCTTTCTAATTCTTTATCCAACTCATCTAACACAATGTTGGATAGCAACGGACTTAGTGGACTACCTTGAGGCGTACCTTCCTGTCGCTGACTTACGATGCCTTCTTCCATCATTCCTGCCCGTAAATAGCGGCGGATTAATTGAAGTGTTCGGCTGTCGCTTATCGTTTTGCTTAACGCATTCATGAGCCTGTCATGATTTACCGTATCAAAGAAATTTTCTAAATCAAGTTCTATTACTTTGGTCTTGCCGCTTTGCAAGTATTGCTGTGCTTGAAGCACCGCTTGGTGAGCATTGCGGTTGGGACGGAAACCATAACTGTTTTTGGAAAAATGCACTTCGTACTTTGGACTTAACCATTGAGCGATAGCTTGCTGAATGAGACGGTCTTTTACTGTAGGGATACCTAACATTCTTGTGCCTCCCTGTGCCTTTGGTATGATTACTTTTCGCACAGGGATTGGTTGATAAACGCCTTCCAAAATCTCATCTTTTAGTTCTTGGTAGTGGTGAGTGAGGTAGTCACGAAGTTCATCGGTCTGCATACCGTCCACTCCACCACTACCCTTATTGCTTATGACAGCTCTAAGGGCTTTTTCCAAGTTTCTTCTGTCTAAAATCTCTTCTAACATCTAACCAGTTCATTTTTTTTTCTTTTGCAGGGCTGCTGTTTTACTGTCTCTGTGCTCGGCTCAACACCTCTTACTTTTTGTTGTCGGGTACTGCCCTATCGTCAAGCAAGTAGTTCTCTTGCGTGGTTCGGCTGATTTTTGCTTCGCTCAAAAACATTGTAAATCTTTCACCTTATTCTAACATTCAGTCCTTCTTGTTTGCGTGAGTCTTCCTACTTTTTTTTTCGGCTCGTATCCACAATACTATGACCTCTGCTGACTACTGATAATACAAGCCTGCCATTGTCTTTTGAACTTTGGAAAACCTTGCCACTTCGACACTCGCTCGTATCTATGTCGGCATATTATCAGTTCTCTCAGGGTAAGGTAATACGCTTTCTATTCAGGTAGCCCCTTCATTTACGCCGATGTGTTCTGTGCAGTATAGGGCTTTTGTTTCTTTAGCAACATCACCCACACATCAACGCCTTATATGAAGTTTCTGTTCGTAGGCTCGAATATTTGCCGCCTGCTTCCTTCAGATTCCAATTCACATTGGACACCCTTGCAATTGGCTAACGATAAGTACTGCAACTCTCGTTCGGGACTTACACCCTATAGCTTATTACCATGCCTGACACACTAAAAAAAA
>JANOPU010000177.1:0-11823 GCA_031422055.1 Ferruginibacter sp. | reverse complement strand
CAAATGGAAAACCAGTTACAGTTGCAACTTTTATAGCGCTTTCTTTCAGTAATTCTTTTGCTTTTTTTACAAATAAAGGTGGAATACATACTGCTCTGAACCCAAACTCCTTTGCCTCAGAACAAAGAAGTTCAATATCAGCAATTGTTGTTGTTGGTTTTAAAAAGCTATGATCTATATGTGATGCAATATTCATTTTGTAAAAATAACTAAAGCAATTTTATTGAGGTGAACATTTGTTCTTAAATCAACATCGTTGTGTTATATTATTACGATTTTTCGAAACTCACTTATGCCACAAATCAATATTCAACTTTTTATGGTCAGACGAGGCCGTCAGACCATAAAAAAAGCATCCACTTTCATGAATGCTCGATAAAGTTGTCAGGCCATTCAAAGTGGCCAGACAACTTTATCAACTCTCCTTCCCATGACACTGCTTAAACTTCTTTCCACTACCACAAGGACATGGATCATTACGCCCGATCTTCGGCTCAACCCTTACAGGCGCCTGTTTAACAGGAGTTGAAGGATCAAAATAATCATTCTCATTGGCGGCATAATCGCTTCCGGCAGCATCTACCTGAGTTTTGTTGGCATTCATCTTACTCATATCCGTTTTTTGTTCCCTGCCTTCCCTGATCTGTCCGGCGTTGGTTTGTTCAACCGGTATCTGTGCATGGCACAAGAAACTTACAATGGATTTATTTACCTCATCATCCATTTGCTTGAATGCGTTGTATGCTTCTATCTTATAAATTACCAGCGGATCTTTTTGTTCATATCCTGCTGTTTGCACACTTTGTCTCAGATCGTCCATGGCACGTAAATGTTCTTTCCATGCATCATCGATCAAAGCAAGTGCGATGCTACGTTCCAGCGACCTACCCAATTCCTGGCCTTCTGTTTCAAAAAATTTATCAAGATTTGCCAGAGCCTGAATACCCTTTTTCCCATCGCTAAAAGGAACGGCTACATTTTCGATATGATTACCCTGTTCTTTACGGATATTTTTTATGATCGGCATCGTTTGGGCAATGATCGCCTTTGTCTTATTGTTATAATGATGAATGGTTTCTTTATATAAACGCTCCGTCAAAGAATTGATCTCTTCCTTTGCCAACTCTTCTTCAGTGATACTAGTATCCACAGCAAAATGAAGAATTACTGCTAATTTAAATCCTTCATAGTCACCAGATTCTTTATGTGAAAAGATCAACCCATCAGCAACTGAAAAGAAAGCATTGTCCAGATCGAGGGCAAGCCTTTCGCCAAACAAGGCATGATTTCTTTTACCATAAACAACATTACGTTGCTTATTCATAACGTCATCATATTCGAGTAAGCGTTTACGTATGCCGAAGTTATTCTCTTCTACTTTTTTCTGGGCCCTTTCAATACTTTTTGTGATCATGCTGTGCTGGATCACTTCCCCTTCCTTATAACCCATCCTGTCCATCAGGCTGGCAATACGCTCGCTGCCAAACATACGCATCAGGTCATCTTCCAGTGATACAAAAAAAGTTGAAGTTCCCGGATCTCCCTGGCGGCCTGCCCTGCCCCGTAACTGCCTGTCAACCCTGCGGCTTTCATGACGCTCTGTACCAACAATTGCCAATCCACCTGCTCCTTTTACACCGGGCCCCAGTTTAATATCCGTACCACGACCGGCCATGTTCGTTGCAATGGTTACCGCACCAGCAAAACCTGCTTCAGCAACAACCTGTGCTTCTTTTGAGTGCTGTTTTGCATTCAATACATTATGTGGAATATTTTTCTGCTTTAGCATCCTACTTAATAATTCACTGATCTCAACAGAGGTTGTACCTACCAGGCAAGGCCTTCCTGCTGTTCGCAACCGCTCTATCTCATCAATAACGGCTTTATATTTTTCTCTTTTTGTTTTATAAACCATGTCCTGATCATCTTTACGGATCACATTCACATTGGTAGGAATCGTTACCACATCCAGTTTGTAAATACTCCATAATTCTGCAGCTTCCGTTTCGGCTGTACCGGTCATACCCGCCAGTTTGTGATACATCCTGAAATAATTCTGCAGGGTAACGGTAGCGTATGTCTGTGTAGAGGCTTCTATCTTACAATTCTCCTTTGCCTCAATGGCCTGGTGTAGTCCATCTGAATACCTTCTTCCATCAAGGATACGTCCGGTTTGTTCGTCAACGATCTTTACTGCTTCTTCCATCACAACATACTCAACATCCTTTTCAAATAAAGTGTATGCTTTTAATAACTGCTGAACCGTATGGATCCTTTCAGCCTTGGAAGAATATTCATTTATAAGATTTTCTTTCCTGTGTAATTTTTCATCAGCGGAAAGATCTGTTTTTTCTATCTCAGCTAATTTGGTAGAAATATCCGGCAGGATAAAGAACTCGGGATCTTCCCCGCTTTTGGTAATTAAATTAATACCCTTATCTGTAAGTTCAACCTGGTTATTCTTCTCATCTATATTGAAAAAAAGTTCCGCATCTACTTTAGGCATTTCCTTTTGCTGATCGGCCAGGTAATAGTTTTCACTTTTTTGGAGTTTCACCCTCATGCCTGGTTCACTCAGGAATTTTATCAATGCACCGTTCTTGGGTAAACCACGATGAGCTCGCATCAATGCCAGGCCGCCGTCTTTGGGATCATCATTGCCTTCAGCTATTTTTTTCTTTGCTTCAATGAGATATTGGTTGGTAGCTTTTTTCTGAGCATCAACCAATTTTTCGATCCGTGGTTTAAGATCAAAAAATAACTGGGTATTATCCCTGTGCCCGATGGGTCCACTAATAATTAAGGGAGTACGTGCATCATCGATCAAAACACTATCAACCTCATCTACCATGGCAAAATGATGCTTGCGTTGCACCATTTCATCAGGAGTATGCACCATATTATCCCTCAGGTAATCAAATCCGAATTCATTATTGGTGCCATAAACGATATCCGAATTATATGCAGCACGACGTGCATCGCTGTTTGGATCGTGTTTATCAATACAATCAACTTTCAAACCCAGCCATTCGAAAATAGGACCATTCCATTCGCTATCCCTTCTTGCCAGATAATCATTAACGGTAACTATATGTACGCCTTCACCTGCCAATGCATTCAGGTATGCAGGAAGGGTACTCACCAGGGTCTTACCTTCCCCCGTTGCCATTTCTGATATTTTTCCTGAGTGTAAAACCGCACCACCGATCAACTGAACATCATAATGCACCATATTCCAGATAACTGTTGATCCTCCGGCAATCCATGAATTTTTATAGATAGCCTTAGTTCCTTCAATAATGATGTTATTCTTTTTAGAAGCAAGCAACCTGTCAAGTTCGGTTGCATCAGATTCCAAAGTTTCATTTTCTTTAAAACGGCGACTGGTTTCTTTTACAACAGCAAATGCTTCGGGTAATATCTGCTCTAATATTTCTTCAATCTTTTTATCTCTGTCTTTTTTTAAAGCATCAACTTCTTTGTAAATATTATCCCTGCCACTGATCTCTTCTGAAGGCAATGCTTCGGCTTCCTGTTTTTTATTTTCAATTTGAATATCAGTTTCTGACAAGTAAGCTTTGATACGGGTACGGAATTCCTGCGTCTTATTCCTTAGATCATTATTTGACAGGGAATTGTATTCTTTATAAAATTGATTGATCTTTTCTACCTGTGGCAATATCTTTTTAACGTCTTTCTCGCTTTTATTACCGCCAAATATCTTTGATATGATTCCTAACATAAATTTCCGGTTGTTGAAAGTATTGTAAAATGTGCTGTATGGTCAAATAGTATGCTATTATGGGCTTACTAGTCAAATTGACAGGGTGGCAAAGGTACAAAGAACTTTCAGGTTATCATTTTAAGTAAAAGTCAATTTTGAAGATTTTGCTATTAGTTTTTAGTCTTAAGCTATTAGCTAACAAATCTATCAGGTTATGAACACAATCCAGACTAATAGCTAACAGCTAATGGCTTATAGCTACTCTGTATAAAATGTTCTTATTTGCTCCCTTGAATTTTAAGCCGATTGCCCTACATTTGCAGCTTCAAAACAAAGACCAGTATGAGCGGTGCATTAAAAGAAGTCAGGAACAGGATTAAAAGTGTACAAAGCACACAGCAGATCACGAAAGCCATGAAAATGGTTAGTGCTGCCAAACTTCGTCGTGCACAGGATGCTATTACACAAATGCGCCCTTATGCCCAAAAATTGCAGGAAATGCTTAGTAATATTGTAAGCAGCAGCGACGGAAATGTTACTATGGACCTTGCAACAGATAGAACAGTGGAAAAAGTAATGATAATAGTAGTAACCAGTGATCGTGGGTTATGTGGAGGATACAACAGTAATCTGATAAAACTTGCCAAGCAAACCATTTTGGAAAAATATCAGTCACAGTCTACTAAAGGCAATGTTCATATACTTCCGATTGGCAAAAAGGGATTCGAGTATTTTACAAAAAATGGCTATAAAGTGGTTGATGCCTATTGGGATATTTTCACCGGGCTGAGCTTTGAAAAAGTTCAGTCGGCTGCAAAATATGCCATGACTGCATTTGCTTCTAAGGAAATTGATGCCATAGAGCTTATTTACAGTGAATTTAAAAACGCAGCTACCCAACGCTTTATATCCGAGCAGTTTTTACCAGTACAAAAAGTTGCTGAATCTGAAAACAATAAAAAATCAGACTTTATTTTTGAACCCAACCAGGAAGTGTTGATCACTGAATTGATGCCCAAGATATTGAATACTCAATTGTATAAAGCTGTGCTGGATGCGAATGCCAGTGAACACGGTGCAAGGATGACAGCGATGGATAAAGCCAGTGATAATGCAAATGAATTATTAAAATCATTAAAAATTAGTTATAACCGTGCAAGGCAGGCGTCAATTACAACAGAATTGACCGAAATTGTAAGTGGTGCAGCGGCATTGCAGGGTTAAATCAATTTGAAAATTTATCGATTTGAAAATTTGAAGATTAGCAGGTTTTTCAAATCGTACAAGTTTTCGTAATTTTCATATTAACTAATTTTAAAATTTTCAAATTAAGAAATGGAACTTTCGCAGATCATACCACATATTGAGGCACTCATTTTTGCAAGTGATAAACCACTAACATCTGCAGAACTTGCAGACCATGTAAACACGGCTCTTGGATTCATTGAAGACAGGGCCAGCCTTGACCAGGTAGAATCTGCACTGGAAGGGATCAAAGAAAAATACAATTCTGAGTTTTATGCATTCGAATTAAAACAGAGTGGTGGCGGATGGCAATTTCTTACAAAACCTGAGTATCATAAAACAGTCGCATTACTCAATGCCGATAAATTCATTAAAAGGCTTTCTGCAGCTGCATTAGAAACGCTTGCCATTATAGCATATAAGCAACCGATTACTAAGAGCGAAATTGAATCTATCCGTGGTGTGAACTGTGATTACGCTGTACAAAAGTTGCTTGAAAAAGATCTGGTCATCATATCCGGAAGAAATGAAAATGCTGTGGGCAAACCTCTAATTTATTCCACTTCCAAATCATTTATGGATTATTTTGGCATCAACAGTGCCGAAGAATTGCCTAAAATAAGTGAAGTGTTGATGGAAGAAATGGTAAACGCAACTGTGGTAGGTGACACAACAGAAAACTTAGAAAATTATGATGCTGAAATACCAGCAGGCATTCCGGTTGAGCAAGATCCTGTTTCCGAGGTAACATCTGAGGAAACAATCGAAATTTCCACTTCAACAGAAGAAACAGAAACGGCTGTATCTGCTGCTGAGATTGAAAGAAGAAAAAAATTGATAACGACTTTAAAAGAAGATATTACTACTGAAGAGTAAGTTATTAAACAGCATTTATTTACGCCTGCTAAAATGGATCGTTTAGCATCCTTTATCCATCTTATTTTTGCATAATGCTCCAAGAATTATCTCACGAACAACTACTTTCAATTGCATCTGAATTTGGCACCCCTGTATATGTATATCATGCCGAGAAGATTTCGGAACAATACAATAAATTAAAACGCGCATTCAGATCCTTTGATTCAAAAATATTCTACGCTGCTAAATCACTTACCAATGTAAATGTGCTCAGACACATTCAATCTATTGGGGCGTCACTGGACTGTGTTAGCATTAATGAAGTAAAACTGGGCTTGCTGTCGGGTTTTACAACTGATAATATTTTATACACGCCCAATTGTGTTGATTTTAATGAAATATTGGAAGCCAAAGAATTGGGTGTAAATATTAATATTGACAATATCTCCATTTTAGAACAGTTTGGAAATAAGTTCGGCAACAGTTATCCTGTTTGCATTCGCCTTAACCCGCATATCATGGCTGGAGGAAATTTTAAAATTTCTACCGGGCATGTTGACAGCAAATTCGGGATCTCTATTCATCAAATGAGGCATATTGAAAGGATCGTAAAAACAACCAATCTTCATGTAACCGGCATTCATATGCACACCGGCAGTGAAATAAAAGATATTAATGTTTTTTTAATGGGACTTGAAGTCATGTTTAGTATGGCTGAACACTTTCCCAATCTTACTTATATAGACCTGGGAAGTGGTTTTAAAGTTTCATACCAACCCGGAGATGCAGAAACAGATGTAGATCTTTTAGGAGAAAAAATTGCAGAAGCATTTTCAAAATATGAAGCAGAAACCGGTAAAAAGATCCAGGTTTGGTTTGAACCGGGTAAATATTTAGTAAGCCAGGCCGGGTATTTTGTTGTTAAAACGAATGTTGTTAAACAAACTCCTGCTACAGTTTTTGTAGGTGTAAATAGCGGGTTCAACCATCTTATCCGCCCGATGATGTACGATGCATATCATCATATTCAGAATATTTCAAACCCAAATGGTACAGAAAGGATCTATACAGTTGTAGGCAATATTTGCGAAACGGATACATTTGCATGGGACCGTACATTAGCGGAAGTCAGGGAAGGCGATTATCTTGTATTTCATAATGCCGGCGCTTATGGTTTTGAGATGTCATCAAACTTTAACTCACGGTTGAAACCGGCTGAAGTTATGGTAAAAGATGGCAAAGCAATGCTTATCAGGAGTGCTGATGTTTTTGAAGACCTACTGAGAAATCAGTTAATACCGAATATAAACAGTATTTAGTCCAAAGCAACTTTAGGTCGGTATAATATAACTCCACTATTTTTTACATTTCCGTAATAATTAATTTTTTGTTTTATCGCTTTCCTGTTCCCGAATGTAAAAGTTTAGCAGGAATCTATCCCGTTGATTTCATTTCGTTTTAAATAAATGGCATTACAGCATATTGTTTAATTAATTTAAATGTATTTTTATTTATAAAATTAAATATCATGGCACTTCATATGGTGGATGATCCGCAAGATCAACAAGATGATTATAATGATAATTCCGGAGGCGGTGGCGGAAGCAGACCAAGCGGTGGTGGTGGCTTATTGGGCTTTTTACCATTACTATTAAGCCTTTTCAGTGGTAAAGGCGGAGGGGGTAAAGGAATAATTATGTTATTGGTTGTTGCAGGAGGTGCTTATTTTTTAATGAACCGGAGTGGATGTAATACTGCCAATACCATTCAAAGCCTGTTTTCACAAAGTGGGTATAATTTTGATCCAAATGAATTTAAAAAAGCAAGCGTTTATGAAGGGCTTGAAGATGATAATAATAAAAACCCTTTACCCGAATCAGTATCACTTGCAAATTTTGCACCTCAAAGGCTCAACCAGGGAAAACAAGGAAGTTGTGTTGCATGGAGCAGTGTTTATGCAGCAAGAACCATTTTAGAATCCAGTAGTACACGGAATGATCCCAACGAGATCGCATATAGTCCGGCCTTTGTTTATAACAATATTGCATTGGAAGATTGCCAGGGTTCTTATATTTTGAAAGCGATGGAATTTATGCAAAACCAGGGAGCATTGCCCATGGAAGATTTTCAATATGATGAAACAGATTGCAGCAGGCAGGCAAATAATGCACTTTTACAGAAAGCAACATCAAATAAAATTCATGGTTTTCACCGGCTTACTGAAACGGATGATCCAAACGGAATAAATATCAGGGCCATCAAAGAGCATCTTGCAAAAGATGCACCTGTTGTTATCGGCATGATGGTGGGTGGGTCTTTTATGCAGGAAATGATGGGACAAAAAGTATGGCATCCTTCAGGCGGAGACAGGCAACAAATGGGCTTTGGCGGACACGCTATGTGTGTGATCGGTTATGATGACAGGGTTGAAGGTGGTGCATTCCAGATCATGAACAGTTGGGGTCCCGAATGGGGGCAAAACGGATTAGCATTTGTGCGTTACGGTGATTTCAAAGAATTTGTAAGAGAAGCTTATGGACTGGACCCATTACAAAAAAGAGGTGCAGCTTTGAATATTGCTTTAGAATGTACCATTGGTTTATTAAACAATGAAACCAAACAAAGTATTGCATTACAACCCACACAAGGAAATGTATTCAAAACAGTAAATCCCATAAAAAAAGGGACAAAATTTAAAATTGAATTTAGAAATACCGTTGAATGTTATGCCTATATTTTTACTCCCGATTCAACCGGCAAGAGTTTTGTTTTGTTCCCTTATAAACCAATACACTCTCCCTATTTTGGAATTACCGGTTATCGTTTATTCCCCCGAAAAGAGTCTATTCAGGCTGATGCCATCGGAAATAAAGAAATTATGGGAATCATCATTAGCAAAAAACCGCTCGACTATAATGCCATAAATAATGCCATAAACAATAGTTCTCTACAGGATTATGCAGCAAAACTTACTGAGGCTGTTTCGTCAGATGCCAACAGGAATGTTACTTTCAGCAGCGGTGCTAATAATAGTATTTATTTTAAAACAAAATCCTCAGATAATAATTTAGTAGCCTGTATTGTTGAAATTGAGAAGCAATAATATATCATGCTTTTGATTCACTGAATTTTTTTATTAACTGTGTTGAAAATCAACACACCAATGGCAACTGATTTTTATTTTTAATAAATATGAAATGTAACCTTAAGAAGGTTTAAAATGGTTTAACTTCAATACTTAATACCTAAACACCTTAAACTAATAAACCTGATAAGCCTAATGTCCAGTTCTGCAAACAATTTCCTTGAACTTGTACAAAACCCTTTAAAATTTATCTTTTTTCTTCTAACAAAATTACCTGCTGCTTTTTTCAGTGGCCTCAGACTTAAATATGCGGATAGAGACAAGGTAATTGTAACGGTTCCGTATAAATGGTTTTCAAAAAATCCTTTCAAAAGCACCTATTTTGCCTGCCTCAGTATGGCTGCAGAAATGAGTACAGGTATACTGGCAATGGCATATACTTACAAAAAGGAACCGGCCATCAGTTTATTGGTAGTAAAAACAGAAGGCTCTTTTATAAAGAAAGCAACCGGCATTACTACTTTCACCTGTGATGATGGAAAAGTATTTGAGCAGGCAATCAATGAAGCATCTTCCTCAGGTAAAAGCACTTCAGTAACTGCAAGAAGTACTGGAAAAGATAGTTCCGGTGATATTGTAGCAGAATTTGTGATAACATGGTCATTTAAAGCAAAAAGTTCATAGCCACTCATAATTTTCAGAATGCAGGCTACAGCTAATGATGTAAATTGCATACTCAATAGATTAATTATAAAAGTATTCATTGCAATAACAACTGTGAAAATTAATTCCACCAGAAAAAAAATTAATAGTGTTTTACAGCTCCGGTTCTAAAAGCTCAAAAAACTAAAAGCAGCATTATCGACCAAAAAATTATTATGGCAAAAGAACTTAGCAAGCAACAGGCACTGGAATACCATTCAAAAGGAAGGCCTGGAAAGATTGAAGTTATTCCAACAAAGGAAGCTAAAACGCAACGTGACCTTTCACTCGCTTATTCTCCGGGTGTTGCTGAACCCTGCAAAGAGATTGCTGCAAACCCCGACGATGTTTATAAATATACCGCTAAAGGAAATTTAGTAGCAGTAATTTCAAACGGTACCGCAGTACTTGGCCTGGGTGACATTGGCCCGGAAGCCAGCAAGCCTGTAATGGAAGGCAAGGGAGTCCTGTTTAAAATATTTGCAGATATTGATGTTTTTGACATTGAAATAAATGAAACGGATCCCGAAAAATTTGTTCAGATCGTAAAAGCACTTGAACCAACTTTTGGAGGTATAAACCTCGAAGACATTAAGGCCCCGGAATGTTTCTATATTGAACAGGAATTGAAAGAGCGTTGTAATATTCCGGTTATGCATGATGATCAACACGGCACTGCCATAATATCTGCTGCAGCTTTATTGAATGCCCTGGAAATTCAGAAGAAAAAAATTGAACGGGCAAGATTTGTAGTAAATGGAGCCGGTGCTGCTGCTGTAGCCTGTATGAAATTATATGTTTCTTTGGGTGCAAAGCCATCTAATTTCATGGTATTTGACAGAAAAGGGATCATTTACAAAGGAAGGGAAAATGTAGACGAGCAGAAAAAACCCTTTAGTGCTGATGTCAAATACAAAGATTATGATCTGGCTAAAGCAATGAAGGATGCTGATGTTTTTGTTGGGTTAAGTGTGGCAAATATCATATCGCAGGATATGGTCAAATCAATGGCAAAAAATCCGATCGTTTTTGCAATGGCTAATCCCGATCCTGAAATAACATATGAAGCAGCTATAGCTTCCCGTAAGGATGTTATCATGGCAACAGGCAGAAGCGATTATCCAAACCAGGTTAACAATGTTCTGGGGTTCCCGTATATTTTCAGAGGTGCATTGGACGTTAGAGCCCGACAGATAAATGAAGCCATGAAACTGGCTGCAGTAAAGGCATTGTCTGAACTGGCTAAAACTACTGTACCAGACATTGTAAACCTTGGGTATAATGAAAAAAATATTTCCTTTGGCCCAACCTATATCATTCCAAAACCAATTGATCCGCGTTTATTGGCAACTGTAGCACCTGCTGTAGCAAAAGCTGCAATAGAAAGCGGCGTGGCAAGAATCAAAATTGAAGACTGGGATGCGTATGTTATTGAACTTAATAAAAGGCTTGGACTGGATAATCAGTTAAGCCGTGTTATCGGTAACAAAGCAAGAAGAGACCCAAAAAGAGTTGTTTTTGCAGATGCTGAAAATATAAAAATTCTAAAGGCTGCACAACTGGTACTTGAAGAAAAAGTAGGGTTTCCAATATTATTGGGTAATGAAAAAAAGATACAACAGATCGCATTAGAGAACTCCATTGATCTGGAAGGCATGCCCATCATCAATCCAAAAGATGATGAAAATGAAGAATTGAGAAAGCAATTTGGGGAATTATTTTTTGCAAAAAGACACCGCAAAGGAGTAAACAGGTATGAAGCATATAAGGTGATGAAAGACCGCAATCATTTTGGATGCATGATGGTAGAAACCGGAGAAGCAGATTGTATGATAAGCGGCTTAAGCCGGAATTACCCTGACACTATTAAACCAGCCATTGAAATTATTGGTACGCAGGAAGGTGTAAAAAAGATTGCCGGTATGTATTTATTATTTACAAAACGCGGCCCTCTTTTTCTGGCCGATACCACTGTGAATTTTAACCCTACTGCTGAAGAGCTTGCAGAAATCACTTTACTTGTTGCTCAAGAGGTAAAGCATTTTAATATTGTACCAAAAATTGCCATGCTTTCTTATTCAAATTTCGGGAGCAGCGATTCGCCGGAAGCAAACCTGGTTCGCAAAGCCAGAGAAATGGTTAAATTAAAAGAGCCTTCTTTAATATGCGATGGTGAGATTCAGGGTATCCTAGCATTCAATAAAGAAAT
>JANOPU010000176.1:0-3940 GCA_031422055.1 Ferruginibacter sp. | reverse complement strand
GGCTTCGCCTCATTGTACCATTTGTTTGATACCATCGGCATAAACCACTGTAAGACTTTTTAAATATTGGCATATTTTAAAAATCACATTGGTATAAATTCTTTTTTTTTGTACAGAAGTTATAAATACCGGTTGAAACTAAATTGCCATTCTGATTGCAACCAGTTTGGCAGATAACTTATTCAAAAGAAAAGTTTAACGAATATTATGATGATTTTTTTATCAAAGCATTGCCCATGATTTTAATATTTCATCTGTATGGTTTTTGCTTTTCGGTTTTAAAAATATTTTCCTGATAATACCTTTTTCATCTATCAAAAAAGTAGTACGGTGCAGTCCCATGTATTTTCTGCCATACAATTGTTTTTCACCCCAAACCCCATATTTATCTATGATTGTACGGTCCGGGTCGGCAATCAATGTAAATGGCAACTGAAATTTCTCCTCGAATTTTTTATGTTTTTCTATCACATCAGGGCTGACACCTATTACCGTAAATCCTTTCTTTTTGAGCAAACCAAAATTATCCCGCAGGTTGCAGGCCTGTTCAGTGCAGGTTGGAGTATTATCCTGTGGATAAAAATACAGCACTATTTTTTCCCCTTTATGCCCGGCTAAGGAAACAGGGTTTCCGTTTTGGTCAGGCCCTTTAAATGCAGGCGCTTTTTGTCCTTCTGTTAATGTTGTCATCTGGTAAATTGATATGTTTTTTCTGTTAAATTTCCAACCTGATCTTCTGCAATTATTTGTAGTTCATGATTACCCGGACTGCAATGTTCATCAAATTCATAAATAAAACTTCGTCCTTTATCATTGCTGAAACGAATCCATTTCCCGTCAAGAAGGGCAGTAAATTTATTTATCTCTTCTGTGTTGTCTGTAATAATAAATTTAATTCGGGTCAATTTAGATGCATTCATACCATCCTTGAATCCGACTGGAATTACCAGTGGTGCTGTATTGTCAACGATCAATTGAAAATTTCCAAATTCCCTGAAAGCCGACTGATACCATTCGTTTACGGAGTATGCTTTTTTATAATCTTCTTTGTTGCCGGAAGTTCTTTTCATTACAATTTTTCCGGTATCACTTAAAGAATAATCTGCCCTGATCTTTATGGTAAAATAATTTTGTAGTGGTACGGAAGTGTTGTGTAACTGGTAAACCTTACTCCCATTTGCTGCAACTGTTTCGTTATAAATAAATCTGAAAGAATCATACAGGCTTCTTTCAGGTAAATAAAAACTAATCCGGTCGTTTTCAAAAATATTGATAAATCCCGGGTAGAACATTTTATTTGAATTGCCAATAGGTTTATAATAGGACAATACATCTTTTTTCAGTGAAAAGGAAAGTGTGGAACTGTTGTTATTTGCATCCCGTACTTTGATTTTGATATCATGGTTGTTTTCGTCTTCCAGATTTATTACACCATCATTACCATTGGCAGTTTTATAAATACCATCTGCATATCCGGGAAGTTTTGATAAATGTTGTAAAAACGGGCCACCAGAGCTTCTTGTCTTATAGTCGATATGTGCATTGAGGAACCTCGTTTCATCATAACTGATACTGTCCATCTCAAATGCGGCAATGGCTTTGTCATTCAAAAAAAGTTCGGCTGAATAAATACCATTTTGATTTGTTGATCCGGTATATTGATCATAAGAAGTAATTGCAAAACTGACTTTATCCGTTTTTACAATAAAATTTCCCGAAACGGGAACATAAATGCCATTTACTTTTTTTAGCGGATATATTTTGGGTGATTGTTCGTACGTGCTGAATCGCCTGTCATAAACAGCTAAACGATATATAACAGGTGGGATATTATCTGTAATTGGAAATTCAAATAACAATGGGTTGAGTACTTTATCTGTTTTAGTATCTCTAATCTCAAAGTGTAGATGCGGGCCTTGTGAGCCACCTGTATTTCCGCTATATGCTATAAAATCACCTTTTTTTATCCGGAATACATTTTCCGGAAGCACGATGGTCACGTTCCAAAATTGTAATTTGTATTGTTCATCTTTTATGTAGTTTTCCAATTCAGGATAAAAATCATTCAAATGTGCATATAAACTGCTTAACCCATTTGGATGATTTATGGTAATACTTCTGCCAAAACCGAAAGGTTCAATTTTAACCCTTGCAATATATCCGGATGCGGAGGCATAAACAGGCAGATTTTCTTTTCTATCTGTTCTGCAATCCAGTCCCATATGAAAGTGATTGGGGCGAAGTTCACCAAAGTTTGCTACAAGTGCGGGTTTGGTGCCAACAGGCCATTGAAAATAGCCATCAGGATAATTTTTTTCGGACAATAATTGTGAATAAACCGGGAAACTTATTTGAAATAAAGAAATAAAAAACAAGAGCCTGGATAAGAATAAAAGCATAATGAGGTGATTCTTTTTGTTTTATTTTATTTATTTTTAAGACTAAATTAATTCAATGCTTGAATCAAAACCAATTAAGTTTTATCATATCCATATTATTTCTGTAGTTATAATGTTGTGCTTTTTCAATAAAAATATTTTTAGTCAACAAAATAATTGTGAAGTTTTGTTAGAAACAATCAAAGGTACTTATACCGGTGAATGTATAAAGGGAAAAGCAGATGGCCTTGGTAAATCAGTCGGAACAGATACTTACGAGGGAAATTTTAAAAACGGATTACCTGATGGATCCGGAAAATATACCTGGCAAAACGAAAACTACTTTGTTGGCAATTGGAATAAAGGACGTATTGATGGTAAGGGAGAAATGCATTATAAAACGGCATTACTCCAGGATAGTATTGTAACAGGCTTTTGGAAAAAAGGTAAATATGCAGGACTTTATGAAAAACAATACATTGTGATTGCTTCTACCAGCAGATTAAATAAAGTTGATTGCAGGCTGACCGATGCAAAAGGGGAGGATATTTTTATTACATTTCATCAGAATGTTTCCGGGCAGAGCCTTTCCAGTAGCACACAGGTACCAGTTATAACCAGTATAACTACTATTGCAGGAGAATTTTATTCTAAGAATATTCAGTTACTTACCAATAGCAGTATAACAAGGATTCAAAAAGTAAGATTCCCTTTCAGGGCTATCCTTTTTTTTAGTAATGGAGAAAATACTGAGATATTGTTCAATGAAAAGGGAAACTATGATGTTTATATAGATTCGCAATAATATTAGAGATTAATTTTTTAATAAGCGTCGCAAAATTTGCGACGCTTATTTTTTACAATTACTTTTGCACGCCATCTTACAAATTCTTTCTTATGCCAAAAGACAACTCTATTACATCAGTATTGATAATCGGTTCCGGACCAATTATCATCGGGCAAGCCTGTGAATTTGATTATAGTGGAACACAGGCCGCACGCAGCCTTCGTGAGGAAGGCATTAAAGTGATCCTGATCAATAGCAACCCTGCCACTATCATGACTGATCCGATGATGGCAGATCGTGTTTACCTGCTTCCTTTGACTGTTGAAAGTATAGAACAGATTTTAGAAGAAAACAAGATTGATGCAGTGTTGCCAACCATGGGAGGGCAAACTGCACTTAATTTATGTAAAGAAGCAGATGAATTGGGTATCTGGGAAAAATTTGGGGTAAAACTGATTGGTGTTGATATTAAGGCAATAGATAAAGCAGAAGACAGGGAAAAATTCAGAAAATGGATGATCGAAATGGGGATACCTGTTTGTCAGGCAAAAATTGCTAATTCGTTTTTAGAAGGAAAGGAATTTGCACAGGAAATTGGTTTTCCTTTAGTGCTTCGGCCATCATTTACTTTAGGTGGAACGGGGGGAAGTATTGTTTTTAGTAAAGATGAATTGGATGAAGCATTGAACATCGGATTAACTGCAAGTCCTATTCATGAAGTACTTGTTGAAAAAGCAGTGTTGGGCTGGAAAGAATTCGAACTGGAACTTTTAAG
>JANOPU010000175.1:0-4958 GCA_031422055.1 Ferruginibacter sp. | reverse complement strand
TCACTGGGTCACCCGATGTTAAAATATGGTTGTTAGAATTGGATAGAAATTTCAAAAATGAATTTCGAATGTGAATAGACAAATGTCGAAGGCAATTTATTCACATTTTTAAGCTGAGTCACCCAACCGAGGAAGACAGGAGAAAAATGATAATTGATGATTGATAAAATGCCTTTTAATGACAATTGTTTGTTGAACATTGAAAATTGAGTATTTATATAGCACTATGTATTTCAGTCTTTTTTAAAATATTCAATACCCAATGTTCAATACTCAATAAAAACCGGATTATCTTAAAAACTAAGTTCGCTCTTTAAGGGGCGGAGGGGGTTTTTTAAGTACATTTGCTGGCATCGAAAGTATAATATGTCCATTTTACACATCTTACAGGAGAAAACCATTGAAAAACTTGGGTTGCTTTATGGCCGCTCATTTACAGAAAATGATTTCCAGGTTAGTCAAACCAAACCCGAATTTGAAGGCGATTACACGGTTGTTTTATTCTCTCTTATAAAAAGTTTACAATTATCCCCCGATATTATTGGCAATCAACTGGGAGAAACCCTTATTGAAGATCATTCGAAATTATTTACCGGATTCAATATCATTAAAGGATTTTTGAACTTAACCGTTGCAAATGAATACTGGCTTGAACTTTTACATAAAAATCATAATGATATCTGTTTTGGAAAACAACCCATGAACGGAAAAAGAGTAATGGTTGAATATTCTTCACCAAACACCAATAAACCACTTCACCTGGGTCACCTGCGTAATAATTTTCTCGGATGGAGTGTAGCAGAAATATTAAAAGCCAATGGATTTGAAGTTTTCAAAAGTTGCATTGTAAACGACCGTGGCATACATATTTGCAAAAGCATGATTGCATGGCAATTATTTGCAAATGGTGCCACACCACAATCAACGCATACAAAAGGTGATCATTTTGTAGGAGAATACTATGTGAAATTCAATGATGAATATAAAAGGCAGGTAAAAGAACTTACAGATAAAGGTACCGTAGCTGCAGATGCAGAAAAGAATGCTCCGATCATGTTGTCTACACAACAGATGCTGCAAGATTGGGAAGCAGGTGAACCGTCGGTTATGGAACTTTGGAAAACAATGAATAGTTGGGTGTATGAAGGATTTGACGTCACGTACAAAAATATTGGAAGTGATTTTGACAAAACTTACTATGAAAGCAATACGTACCTGTTGGGAAAAAAAATAGTTGAAGAAGGTTTGTCGAAAAATGTATTTGTTAAAGATGCAGATGGCAGTGTCTGGATCGATCTTACCAACGACGGATTAGATAGAAAGATCGTTCAGCGAAAAGATGGGACTTCTGTTTATATAACACAAGATATTGGACTGGCACAACAGAAATATGAAGAATATAAAATTGACCAAAGCATTTATGTGATCGGCGACGAACAGAATTATCACATGAAAGTGCTAAAACTGATAGCAGAAAAATTACATCTCAGTAATGCAAAAAACATTTATCATTTAAGTTATGGTATGGTGGAATTGCCTTCGGGCAAAATGAAAAGCCGTGAAGGAACCGTAGTTGACGCAGATGATATGGTTGACGAAATGATAGCAACAGCAAAACATCATACAGAAGCATTAGGCAAAGTAAAAGACTTTACAACAGCAGAACTTGAAACGCTATACATTACAATAGGAATGGGCGCCATGAAATTTTATTTATTGAGAGTGGACCCAAAGAAAAAAATGATCTTTAATCCTGAGGAATCTATAGATTTTCATGGATTCACCGGCCCTTTCGTTCAATATACTTATGCAAGGATCAAAAGTATTTTACGCAGGGAAACGTTGATTGAAAATTTTTCTCATGGTACAGACTTATTGAAATTAGAAAGAGAAATATTAGTCACATTGGAGCAATATCCGTCAATAATAGTTCAGGCAGCAAAAGAACTAAATCCTTCTGCTATAGCAAACTATGTTTTCACTGTTGCAAAGGTCTTTAATTCATTTTATGCAGAGCATTCTATTGCCAATGCGGAAACTGAAATCAAAAAGCAATTACGCCTGCAACTGTCAATGATGACTTCGAATGTATTAAAAACGGGGATGCGTTTACTCGGAACCGATGTTCCTGAAAGAATGTAAAAATTCGGGTTAAATGATCGCTAAAAAACATTATTATAAAGCATGAAAAAAGTTACAAAGATCGGGGTTTTATGCAGCGGTGGCGATAGCCCGGGAATGAATGCATGTATTCGGGCTGTTGTGCGTACAGGTATTTATTATGGCCTGGAAGTATATGGGATTATGCGTGGGTATAGTGGTTTGATAGAAGATGATATCATTAAAATGGAAAGCAGGAGTGTTGCCAATATCATTCAACGGGGCGGTACTATTTTAAAAACAGCCCGGTCAAAAGAATTCTTAACACCTGAGGGAAGAAAAAGAGCTAATGACAACCTGATGAAAAGAGGTATAAACGGCCTCGTTATCCTGGGTGGAGATGGAAGTTTTAGGGGTGCACAAAAATTCAGCAATGAATTTGATATAGCCTGTGTAGGTGTTCCTGTAACAATTGATAAAGATATTGCCGGTACAGATTTTACGATTGGTTTTGATACTGCAGTAAATACGGCTGTAGAAGCCATTGATAAGATAAGAGATACCGCAGATTCACATGATCGATTATTCGTCATTGAAGTAATGGGCCGTGATGCAGGATATATTGCGCTGCATAGCGGTATTGCAACAGGCGCAGAAAACATTTTAATTCCGGAAAGAAAAACAGACCTGGAAGCAATTGTCCTTTCACTCCAGGAAAAAGAAAAAAGAAAAAAACTGGTAAACCTGATTGTAGTAGCGGAAGGGGATAAATTTGGTGGTACGGAATTGGCTAAACTAATTATGGAGCGTTTACCCATGATGGAGACCAGGCTTTGTATATTAGGCCATATTCAACGAGGGGGCTCTCCTACCTGCTTCGACAGGCTGATAGCCAGTCGTATGGGTTATTCTGCTGTAGAATGTTTAACAGAAGGCAGACATAATGTATTCGTAGGAATTGTAAATAATAAAATGCACTATATTCCTTTAAATGAAGCTGTTAAAAAGAAACAACGGATCAGCGAAGAGTGGATGAAGATCGTGAAGATACTGGCTACCTAAAATGCCGATGCTGGATACTGGATTCTAGATAAGTCAGCACGATACAACATCAAGTATTCTGTATCTAAATTTAATAACTAACAAACAGAAATTATTAAAACAATGAGTAAGAATATCAGTAAATACCTGTATCAGCAGATGGATAAAGAAGCGGGTAAAGCCCACTCTCAGAAAAGAACAAAAATTGTTGCAACGGTAGGACCTGCTTGTGATACATATGAAGGCTTACTGGAATTAGTAAAAGCAGGAGTAAATGTTTTCCGGTTGAACTTTTCTCACGGAACTCACGAAGACAAAAAAAATGTGATCGAAAATATTTGGAAGATCATAAAATCTGAACCATATAATATTTCTATATTGGCAGATCTTCAAGGGCCAAAATTACGTGTGGGTGAATTAGAAAACGGAAGTATTGAACTCAATGATGGAGATAAATTTATTTTCACCACAGAAAAAATGGTGGGAACAAAAGAAAAGATATATGTCTCTTATCCGCATCTTTGTACAGATGTAAAAGCCGGCGAAAGGATTTTTCTGGATGATGGAAAGATGGAACTAAAAGTGGAAAAGATTTTAAATAACACCGAAGTCCTGATGAGTGTAACGCTTGGTGGAATTTTATTTCCAAAAAAGGGTGTAAACCTCCCTGATAGTGAATTAACAATGGCTTCACTTACTGAAAAAGACCTCAAGGATCTTGATTTTATTTTTACACAAAAAATTGATTGGTTGGCACTCTCATTTGTTCGCAAAGCTATTGATATTATTGAATTAAAAAAGATCATAAAAGACAACAATAGTAAGCTGAAGGTTATAGCAAAAATTGAGATGCCGGAAGCACTAAAAAATCTTCGGGATATCATAATTGAAAGCGATGGCATAATGGTTGCCCGTGGTGACCTTGGTGTAGAGATACCTGTTGAACAGGTTCCTATCATACAGAAAGATATCATCCGAAAATGTATGCATCGGGCAAAACCGGTAATCGTTGCTACACAGATGATGGAAAGCATGCTTGATCGTACAAAACCTAACAGGAGTGAAGTCAGCGATGTAGCCAATGCAGTTCTGGAAGGTGCAGATGCTGTTATGCTCAGTGGTGAAACTGCAACAGGAAAGTATCCTACGCTGGTTGTACAAACTATGAGTAAGATCATCATGGAAGTAGAAAGAACAGTTTATGAATACAATAAAGAAGATATGCTGGAGCCGCAGCCACATTCACCCTCTTTCTTAAGTGATGCTATATGTTATACTGCCTGCAAACTGGCTAAAGATTCAGAAGCAACTGCTCTTGTAGGAATGACACAAAGCGGATATACAGCATTTATGCTTAGTAGTTACCGGCCAAAGTGTCCCCTGTATATTTTTAGTAAAGAACGCACATTGATCAGCCAGTTAAGTTTAAGCTGGGGAGTAAGGGCATTTTATTATGCAGAAGAAGAAAGCCTCGATGATATTATATTTGATCAGATAAACATCCTGAAAGAAAGAGGATTTCTGCAAAAAGGCGATGTTGTGATCAATACAGGAAGTACTCCGGTAGAATTACATTTACCAACCAACATGGTAAAAATAACAAGAGTTGATTAACAGGTTTAAAAGTTTAGGGTTTAACCCAAATTACGCAATAGAGTATTTTTTTATTTTAGAATTCGCTGCAAGTAAATACGGTAAAGGGTTTTATTTCAGATTGGCTTTTAAAAACTCTAATATTATGTATTACAAAAAAATGAAACCTTATTAACCTGAGTCCCGGATAAGGTATTTTATAAATTGTTAGTTACTAATTGATT
>JANOPU010000174.1:0-2896 GCA_031422055.1 Ferruginibacter sp. | reverse complement strand
CTGGCATTGCTAACGGTGTTATTCTGTAACCAGCTATTTGCCCAACCAACGCAGGCAGAGATAGATAAAATGATGAAAGAAGCGAAAACAGAAATAGATAAACTTAAAAAAGATCCGAAGAACAAGGAACTACTTAAGGGTATACCAGACATTGACAGCCTGATGAACAATATGTCGAAAAAAGAAAATCAGGCAGCAATAAAAGATGCAATAACGAACAATGCTTCTGGCCTACCTGAGAAAAACAATAAACTTCTTTCGCAATTACCAAAAAAAATATTAACTAAAAGCGAATTAAGTTTTTATCTGCAAACGCTGCATACACAGCTTTGGCAAAAAATAACATCGGGTTCTGCAGATTCAGCAAAATTGACCGCTAAACTATTGGGCAATGATGGAGAAAAAATTTCTTATGCTGCTATGGCTGCATGGTATAAAAATGATCCTGAAGCTGCAGTATTACTTGCATCGATGGCTGCCACCTTTTCTGTAGATAATGATCTTTCACTAAGTAATTGCGCTGCCATATTCACACTTGCCGGGCTTGAAAATAAAGCCATCCCTATTTTGCAGGTATTATTGCAACGTCAGCCTAATAGCAGTACAGTTCTTAATAATATAGCGCAGGCATATTCGGGATTGGGAGAAATTGATACGGCTTTATCTTATTTCGGACGCTGCATAAAGATTGCTCCAACGCATCCTGAAGCAAATAACACGGCTGCCATTATTTGTTTAAAAAAAGGACAAACCGAACAGGCAAAAAAATATTGTGCCCAATCGCTTAAAGGGGCATTAACCAGTGAAGCAGTTAGAACCTATAAGAAGTTATTTAAAGATGACGACATCGGTAAATATATAGATCTCGAGCCCTGGAAGGTTTACCCGTTTAATGAACATGATTTTACCTTTCCAGATCAATGTGAGAAAAACGCAGATGCCGCAACAGTTAAACAGGAGATTGACGCATATGATAAAAGGTACCGGGGTCTTTTAGGAAAGTATAAAGGTTATGAAGCTGAAATGCTTGGCAAAGCAGAACAGATGAATGCCCGGATTGCAAAAAATCCATTGGGGGATATGGAGATGGTAGCTTCACTAACACCATATACAAAACGTGCACAGTATGCTTACCATAAGATAGTAGTAGGGCTTCTAAAGGATGAATCGGATGTAATATCCAAACACGATAATCAATCTAAAATACTTGATACAGAATTTAATGCAAAAAAGAAAATATTGGAAAAGAAAAGAGAGCAAGATAATATAGCCTGTGGAAATGATAATGTATGTATGGTAAAAGTATATGCTACACATTGCCGGCAACAAAATGAATTATCCGATCAATATCTTCCGAGGTATGCGGTAATTAACCGGGACTATGTTAAAAAAATGTGGCGGATAAATAAAGAAAGTTTTCAAGCATTCAGTGTTTTTTTAAAAATGGGTGTAAAACATACAACCGTGCAATTTTATTCTTTAGAAGCTCACCGCATTAGTTCATTGTTTAACGATCCACTTTTAAATGGACAGATATTTTTGGATGGGTACAAATTAATCAGTCCGTATTGTAATATTACCGATGCAGAAATGAAAAGAATTGACTCTCTGGAATTGAAGGAAAATAAAAACTGTAACATAAGTATAGAAGTACCAATGGGGGTTGCTAAAATGACTTTTAATTGTGATGAATTTGAATTTGAAGGCGGCGAGCTTATAAAAGCAAAATTCAATAAAAATTTCAGGGCAGGGCAAACAACTTTATATGTGGGTTTTGGGGCAGGAGCAAATATTCCTGGTTTTGAAGCCAGCGCTACACAATATGTATTTGTATGTTTTGATTAATATATTATACACTTAGACGTTGGTACTCAGGTAGAACTTGAACTGTATGTAAATGGCGTTTGTTGGTTCGCTGCCTTTCTTAACATTTCATCGTCCAAGTCTATTTGCGACATTTTTTTAACCTCCGAGATAGGTACTCTTTTTACTACACCATGATAGTTGCAATCTAAAAAATAAGGGTCGTTTGTTTTGGAGTGAATGTAATTATAAGGGTCGTTGTAATCTATCACAATTCCATAATCTTTGTCTGTTCTTACATGAGCCGACATAATGCCAATATCCACCAAATCGTCAATGAACCTTCTGTTTTTGTGTTTTATGTTGTTTTCAAGGAAGATGGATTTTATTAAAAGTTCCTCTGCCTTTTCTATCTTCTCTTTTCCATTAAGCAATGAATCCAACATTACCTCGTCTTCACTCTCTGGAATTTCATCAGGATTAATGGTGTCTATGCCTAAATACTTTTTTGCGTTTTCTATTAATTCTTTTGATTTTACAAGAGCAATTTTTTTAATCAGCTTATCCTTTTTTATCTCCTTATTTGTAGGGTCAATTGAGTTGGCTTGTGGTTCAAAGTTAAAATCATTGATATTGTTTTTGATTATATCTAACTTGTTGGGTAGCATTTTACACCTTTGCTCAAAGTCAACATTGATAAAATCCTTGTAGGTCTTTTTTTTGTCATCGCCCCCACAAAACCATCTTTCGTAATAGTCCATTTTATGTTCGCCAGAGGCGTGTTCTCGCATGGTATCTATCCATTTTCTTCTTTGGTTATGTGTTCCGCTAGTAAACCATTCTTTAAAAATGGCTTGTGCCACTTTCTCGCCATACTTAATGTCTTTCTTTTCTTCATTGGAAGCGGTATTGCTAGGGAAGTTATATATATTGTTATTCATATTGCTGTTTTGAAGTAATTAATGTTAATTGCGGTTATTCCGTCATTTTGCTTGGCTCTTTTTAGTTTGTAGAAATTACCCATCAAGGACAAACTCAAAGCGACTGTTATATCCCTTTTTCCTCTGTTCTTTGGTGAGTATAAACACAAATC
>JANOPU010000173.1:0-2920 GCA_031422055.1 Ferruginibacter sp. | reverse complement strand
AACGCATCCGGAAAATAGGTTACTCCCATATTATTTTCATTGTTGCTTTATTATTATTATCAGCAGGAATGCTTACCGCATATGCTGATATCCTTCCTCATTTTGCCAGAGGGGAAAAGATCAGTCTGGAAGCGTCACTTGCTGATTCAACCAATATCCGTTCCTGGATCAGTATTCTGTTACCTTTTACTACGGTTAAAAACGGGGCCTACTTCATTACCGATCTTTCAATGAGAGATTGTTATTTCAGTTTGGTTCTTTTTCTTTTTTTGGTCGTTGCATTCATAGGCAGAAAAAATAGCTGGCAGAGATTTTTGCTGATCCTGGGTCTATTGTTTGTTTTATTATCATCGGGAGGTTTCATCAAAACATTTGCCTATAAGTTTATACCAATGATCGGTTATGTGAGGCTGAATGGCGAATTCAGAATATTTGCTTTACTTGCCTTTATCATTGTAGCTGCTATAGAACTGGATAAATTTTTTGTACAAAATAAAAAATTTTACGGAAGTCTGAAATGGCTTTATTATTCTGTTGAAATTATTTTACTGACTGCAATTATCTGGGGCATATACAAGAGTTATGTTGAAAAAGAAAGCTTGTTATTTGATACAGATAATATCAGTTTATATGGCGGAATTCCGGATAAACTAAAATTCATTTTAGACTCGATCAGTTTTTACGATACTATTTGGATACAAGGGATCATTCAAATGTTCATGTTATGGTTCATAAAATTATCATTAAAGGAGAAAAATATAAGGCTACTTGCAATTATAGTTGCTTCTGATCTTGTTTTTGCTTCCTTATTAATTATTCCTTTCACTGGTGCAGGTAAAGCTTCTCTTTCACAGGTTCAACATGTACTAGATAAATCACCAAAAGGGATCCCCATTCCTGCTTTACTCCCTATCAATCGAAATGATACGTTGCCTGAATCTGAAAAGGACCTGTTAGGCAACTGGAGTATGTACAATAAACAAATAGGCACATTAGCTGAAGTTCCCTATCCCATTCAATTAAAGGATTCTAAATTGTTTTTTGAAAATAGTGTTAAAGGATTAAATTATTTCAATGAACCCTTTTTATTTTTAAAGGATAAAAAAGAAAACAATTCCGCACGAATCAATTCATTTACTCCTAATAACATAAATATTACCTTGGTTGCTGATAGTAACACACAATTGGTTGTTCAACAGAATTTTTATCCCCATTGGTATTACAAAAAAGAGGAAAGTAAAAACCCTGTTCAAAAAGATGAAATAAATTTCATGCTTTTCCCTGTTGATAAAGGCACCTCCAATATTATATTAAGTTTTGAACCTTCGTTGGTCAGGAAAGCAATGTTGTTTAGTTTTATCACATTACTGATCTACCTGACCCTGTTAGCCGGAATAATATTAAAAAATAAACGCAAAGTATAAAAACAGCTATGCTTTTTAATTCCATAGAATTCATTATCTTTTTTCCGTTTGTAACAATACTTTATTTTTTAATACCCCATCAATTCAGGTGGGCACATCTGTTATTGGCCAGTTGCATCTTCTATGCAGCATTTATTCCTGCATATTTACTGATCCTTTTTTTACTTATCACGATTGATTATTCTGCAGGACTATTGATTGAAAAACAAAAAAATAAAAAACTATGGCTTATTATCAGCATTGTAGCTAACATTTCACTACTTGGCATATTTAAATACCATGATTTCTTCATCAGCAATATCAATGACCTCACCGGATCAAATTTCATTCTTTTGAAATGGATATTACCCATCGGTTTATCCTTTCATACTTTTCAATCATTAAGTTATACTATTGAAGTCTACCGAGGAAAACAAAAAGCCATCAGGCATGCCGGCTATTATGCATTGTATGTGATGTTTTACCCACAACTGGTTGCAGGGCCGATCGAACGCCCACAAAATCTGCTTCCACAGTTTTTTAAAGAACAGCAATTCTCTTCTCAGAAATTATATGAAGGACTCAGGTTAATGGCCTGGGGATTTTTTAAAAAACTCGTCATTGCAGACCGCATCGGCCAATATGCCGATTCTGTTTTTAATCATCCCGAAGAAGCGGGCATTTTACCCATATGGATTGCTGTGTTTTTCTTTGCAATACAGATCTATGCAGATTTTTCAGGCTATTCAGATATTGCAATAGGTGCAGCACGTTGCATGGGAATTGATCTAACTGTAAATTTTAACCGACCATATCAATCAACAAATATCAGGGAATTCTGGAGACGCTGGCATATCTCCCTTTCAGGTTGGTTCAGAGATTATGTTTACATTCCTTTGGGCGGTAACCAAAAAGGAAGAACAGCAAAAAACATAAACCTGATGGTTACATTTATTCTCAGTGCACTCTGGCATGGTGCCGGCTGGACATTTATTATTTGGGGAATATTACACGGCACCTATACATTGGTCTATGATAATCTGAAAAAATATTTTACTTCTATTCAAATACCAAACTTTTTCTCATGGCTGATCACCGGTATTTGTGTTGGCTTTGCATGGATATTTTTCAGAGCAACCTCTTTGTCTGTTGCAACAGATATCATTTTAAAAAGTATAAACTTGAATACTATTTCATTTAATGATATCAAAATACCAGATATAAAACTTGAATTTGGAAATTTTACCATGTTATTCTCTTTATTCATGATCGCATATATGTTTATTATTGAAAAATATACAACTCCGAAAATGTTTGAACTCAATTCAAAAAAGTTAATTGATAGCGGCATTTTTGTCAGTTCCGTTTTACTGATCCTGTTTTTCTGTGTTTTTCTAAAAACTAGTTTTAATTACTTTCTATTTTAATGAGGTATATTAAAAGACTGGTCATTGTTTTTATTATAATATTAGTAACTGGATATTCAACCGGCCTTATCCTGGATATACAATACAAAA
>JANOPU010000172.1:0-3273 GCA_031422055.1 Ferruginibacter sp. | reverse complement strand
TTGAATCTTTTCTGAACAATTAATAAGATTTCTTTCAAAGTCTTAATCTGATTTAATCTATTGGTAGTTGCATCAGCTCTTTTATATTTTGTTCGTGCATTCTAGGCAATATATTTTATGTGGTCGTGGCTAGTTTACTTTTCTTATAGCCGTATAAAAAATAAATTATTATTCCCAATATAAGCCAGCCTATGAACCAGACCCAGTTGCTTTTAGACATACCGGTTAGCAAGTACATGCAGGTAATAACACCCATTAAAGGTATTAGTGAATATTTTTTAAAGAATGTGAAAACAGCAAGCAATATTGCACTGATCCAGAATACTATTAAAGAAATATTCGGTGTAGCCATATCCATGAATGTTTTTTTACCGGCAACATAATCTTCATCTGCACTAAAATCAAAATTAATGATACCTGGGAAATAATTTTTGGAAAGTACCCATGCTATTACAATAGAAGCTACTACAATCAATGGAAAAATATACTGTCCATTGATATAAGGAAGATGAAACCTTCCACCCAGTTTTTCTTTTTGTGGTATTAATAAAACACCACCACAAACCAATACAAAAGCAAACAATGTTGCGATACTCGTAAAATCAAGTACAAATGTTTTATCTGTAAATAAAATAGGTACACCAACCACCAGGCCGGTAATTATTGTTGCAAAAGAAGGTGTCTTATATTTTTTATGAATTTTTTGAAACACCGGAGGCATTAAACCGTCTCTGCTCATACTCATCCAAATGCGAGGCTGTCCCATCTGAAAAACAAGCAAAACACTCGTCATGGCAACCACTGCAACAATAGCTACGAGGAACTGCATCCATCCAATATTCAAATTTTGTTTTTCAAAAATAAAGGCCAGCGGATCACCAATGCCATCAAAATTCCGGTAATTAACTGCACCGGTTAATACAAGAGTTAACAGAATATAAATAACTGTACAAATGACTAAAGAATAGATCATACCTCTTGGCAGATCTCTTTGCGGATTCTTACTTTCTTCAGCCAGCACACTTACTGCATCAAAACCAATATAAGCGAAGAAAACACTGGATACTGCCATCATAACTCCACTAAAGCCATTAGGCATAAATGATTTAACTCCTTCATCATTTGCGGGTGTCCAGTTTGCTGTCAGTCCATTTGAAAAAACAAGGTATCCACCAACAATAATGATGAGGGCAACAACTGCAATTTTCAAGATAACCATGATATTACTGAAATTTCTGCTTTCTTTTATACCACGATAAACCAGGTAAGTGATCAGAAAATTAATGATCAGTGCAGGAAGATCCAGTATTATTCTTAAACCGTTAACTACAGGAGCCGTATTCCATGCAGCCAATTCTTCTTTATTGGTACTGCCACGCTCAATAGCATGCTTTGCTTCCATATAACTGGTAGATAAATATTCAGGTATATGCACATCCATTTTACTCATCAGCGAAGTAAAATAATCACTCCAGCTATAGGCCACATAAATATTGCCTATAGAATATTCCATGATCAATGCCCATCCGATGACCCATGCAAATAATTCACCAAAGCTTGCATAAGCATATGTATAAGCACTACCCGCAACCGGTATACGGCTCGCAAATTCAGAATAACATAAGGCTGTAAATGCACAGGCAATTCCGGTTATTACAAATAATAATACCACACCCGGGCCGCCATGAAATACAGCAAATCCAAGGCTGCTAAAGCTACCTGCACCTAAAATGGCGGCAATACCAAAAAAAGTAAGATCTTTTACAGTCAAAACCCGGTGAAGTACATGTTCACCATGAGGATCATCACTGCCTTCTGCTAAAATACTGGAAATATTTTTTCTTCTGAAAAGGGAATTACTCATGTTGTCTCGTTTTAATAAAGTAAAATATGGAATTATTGCTTAGATGAGAAATATTTATTGTCCCGGCAGCGGATCAATGGTCATCATTGTTGCATCGCCCTCTTGTACAACATACCGTTTAGCAACTTTTTTTACGCAAGGCACGCAAGGGAGCAAAGATGAAAGGAGTTTATTTTTCTTAGCGCCTTTGCCCCCTTGCGCTCGTTGCGTGAAACCTATTTATCCCGCTGTAATAAATACTTTGCAAGTATCTCTACTTCTTTTTTTCTTGTTGATAATACTGCTATCTCATCCAGGTGTTTCATGGCTTCGGCATAATACTTTTCTTTTAATGCTTCTGCCCAGACATCCACTTTACAGTTTTTAAATATCTGTAAAACAGTATTTACTTTATTCATCTTATCATTTTCATCATCCGTTGTACGTTTCATCAGATCTAAAAGTAATTTCTTTTGAGTTTCGGTTGCCACGTCCATTGCATGTATCATTAAAAATGTCTTCTTATTTGCAATAATATCTCCACCGGGTTGTTTTCCAAATTTTTCCGGATCGCCAAAAGCATCCAGGTAATCATCCTGCAACTGGAAAGCAATGCCCAGTTTTTTTCCGAATTCGTACAAGTGTTGCTGGTTGCCAGTTCCTGCTCCTCCTAATATTGCTCCGATCTGTAAACTGGCTGCCAGCAATACGGAGGTCTTCAATGTTATCATGTGCTCATATTCTTCAAAACTCACCGTATCCTTTTTTTCAAAATTCATATCAAGCTGCTGGCCTTCACATACTTCTTTTGCAGTTTTATTGAATATTGAAATAATACGCTGAAGGTGAGTTGGTTTTATTTTATTGATATAATCATATGCTGCAACCAGCATCACATCACCTGCCAGCAAAGCAGTTGCATCACCATATTTTGTGTGAACTGTTTCCATTCCACGACGTAAAGGTGCCTTATCCATGATATCATCGTGTATGAGGCTGAAATTATGAAAGAGTTCTATGGCAGTTGCCACTTCAAATGCATCTGGGTCAATATCATCAAAAAGTTCATTACCCATCAAAACACATACAGGCCGAACCCGTTTGCCGCCAATACTTAAAATATATTGAGATGCATCATATAAATTCTGTGGCTCTTTTGGAAAATGTCTTTTATTGAATTGTTCTTCAAATAGTTTAGACAGGTCTGTGAAAGATTGCATATGTTAATACAAGTTTGGAGTTTATAGTTCATAGTTGCAAAACTGCCAATAACTATGAACTATAAACTGTGAACTATTATTTCTTAACCTTTTTTTTAATGGTTTTACTTTGTTTAAAATCATCCGGAATCCAATGATAATCCAGTTGTCGTTTTGTTAGGTTTGCAGCAACTACTTTGATCATTATTTTATCGCCCATCCTGAATTTCT
>JANOPU010000171.1:0-8442 GCA_031422055.1 Ferruginibacter sp. | reverse complement strand
CGTTGATAATTCTTACTGGACAGCCTTGCTCTCTCAATTGATCTGAAATAAATGAATGTATTTTGTGTTCGACATTGCTATGAATAATGGGTGTTCTTTCTTTGGTTGCCCAAATGGCGTGTATCCATATTTTATTAAATGAATGTGACATATATTTTATTTTAAAAAAACCGTTAAAACGGTTCTGTTTTGTGTTCGTTTCCATAGCCCACGGTTTAAATCGTGGGCTATGGTTGGTGCAATATTTTTAATGGATTTATCCATTTCCCTCAACAATTTTTATTTCTTCTTCAGTCAGATCGTAAAGTTTGTAAACCAATTGGTCTATTTGGTTCTCAAGGTCGGTCGTTTCTGTTTGAGGATTAGTTTTTTTGCAATTCAAAATTTCATTTACAAAACTTACAATTTCTTTTTCTTCTAAAGGATGTTTTATAGGCAATAATTAAATTTTATACTTCTTCCACCTATAGCTTTGTCTCCTCTATCAACCCAACTGCATTTCCCCATGGATCAATAAGCGTCGCTACTTTAATACCTCCGCCTACATCCGATGTCTTGTATAATATAGTGGCACCTTTCTCAATTAATTTTTCTACTGCTTTTTCAATGTCTTCAACTGCCCAATGTGAAACGGTCTGATTTCCTATAGTAACTGTTTCGTCTAGCGGATGTAAGCCCATTTCACAACCATTAAAATCAAAACCAACATAAAAGTCTTCATCAAAATAAGGCTGTTTTCCTGTAAGTTCTGTGTACCATTCTTTTGCTTTTTGCAGGTCCGGAACATTATATATAACGGTTCTTAATTTTTTGAACATAATTATCGTTTAAAATGTAAAGATAGAATTCCTGAAAATAAAAATGGAGAACGATGACTCATTCTCCATTCACCATTATTTCATTCACCATTATTTAACTATTCCCATCTTCGCTTCAATACTAAGTGTTGCATGAGGAACAGCTCTTAATCTTGCTTTATCAATTAATTTTCCTGTGATACGGCAAATACCATAAGTTTTATTTTCAATACGCATGATCGCTTTTTCAAGGTGATCAATAAAAGTAATTTGGCGGCTTGCCATCTGGCTCAATTGTTCTCTTTCCATGCTTAAGCTACCATCTTCCATTGTCATATAACGGTTGTCGCTTTCATCGCCTCCCATTTCATCTTTACGGGTTATAAGGCCTTGTAGGTAATTCAGTTCTTTTTTAGCTGCGTCTAACTTGCGGTTTATCAGGTCTCTGAATTCTTTCAAGTCGTTATCACTATAACGTACAATTGGTGCACCCGGGTCATTTTTAACCTGGTCTAATACAGATTTTGTAAAATCAGGTTGGTATTTGCGGGATGTCTTTGTGTTGAATTTTGGAATCACAACAGGCTTGGCAGGAATTACCCTAATATCCTTTGTGTTTGTTGCCATTGGTTTCTGTGCCGGTTTAGCAGGTGCTTTTGGGGCTGTTTTCACCGGTTTTTCTTCAGGTTTCTTGGTCATAGGGTTTAGTACCGGTTTTGTTACAGCTACCGGAGTCTTTAAAGCTGGTTTTTGTGTAGGTTTAGCAGGTTTTAGTATCGATTTTTTGGCTGCGGCTTTAGCTTTTACCACAATTTTTACCTTTGGTTTTGTTACAGGTTTTACTTGTTTTTTTGGAGTTGGTTTGGCCTTGCTTACGATCTTTGAAACTTTAGTTGCCGGTTTCTTTGCCAATGGTTTGGCTGCTTTTTTAGGAGCAGGCTTCACCTGTTTTTTTACAGGGGATACTTTTTTTACTGGCTTTTTAACTACAGCTTTTTTAGGGGCTGGCTTTTTTGCTGCAGGTTTTACTGCTTTCTTCTTAGTTGCCATACTGCTCGCTTTTTTTAAGTACGTTTACTGTTAAAGGTGAATCATTCACTTCTATCTGAATACCGTTATTTAATAACGGAACAAATTCAAGAGAATCTGCCAAAATTTCGCGGCAAATATAATCTTTAAATTGAATTAATGATGGTTGCAGCATTTCATTTTCATTAACCGTTACATCTATACGGTCTGTTAGCTCAAAATTGCTGTCTTTTCTGATATTTTGAACCCGGTTCACGAATTCCCTGGCATTTCCTTCTTTTTGTAGGATCTCAGTTATAGAAATATCTAAAGCTACTGTTAATGAGCCTTTACTTGCTATCTCATATCCCGGAATCTCATCAGTAATGATCTCCAAATCTTCTGCCGAAATAATTACCGGCTCTTCCCCTTTTAATATTTCATTTTCATTTAATATATAGGGCCCTTCCTGTATTTTTTCGATGGTAGCATTATCAAATTTTTCAATTTCTGCTGCAGCCCATTTCATTTTTTGCCCTAGTTTTTTGCCCAGAGTTTTAAAATTTGCCTTTGCCTTTTTGCGTATAAAATCATTGTCGGCATTTAATATCTCTATTTCTTTGATATTTGTTTCAGCTTTAATGATCTCTTCAACAAGTTTAATATTATGGGCCATTTCATTATCCATGGCAGGGATGAATACTTTTTGCAGAGGTTGCCTTACCTTGATGTTTACCTTTTTGCGAAGGGATAAAATTAAAGAAGAAGCATCCTGGGCTACCAGCATTCTTTTTTCAAGTGAAAGATCAATAACTGATTCATTGGCTTTTGGAAATAAAACATGATGAACCGAACTTTCTTGAAAACGATTGGTAACGTTATTCAAGTTGCAAAATAACCAGTCGGCAAAGAATGGTGCCACCGGAGCAATTAAACGGGTTAACGTTTCCAGGCACTCATATAAAGTCTGATATGCACAGATCTTATCATGTTCATATTCTCCTTTCCAGAACCTGCGACGGCATAGCCTAACATACCAGTTGCTCAAGTGTGCATCAACAAATTCTTCTATAGCCCTTCCCGCCTGGGTTGGTTCATAGGCATCAAAATTTTGTTCTGCGGTTTTTATCAAACTATTAAGCGATGATAATATCCACTGATCAATTTCTGGGCGTTCGTTGACCGGAATATACTTTTCTTTAAAATCAAATCCATCTACATTGGCATACAATGCATAAAACTGGTATGTATTATAAAGGGTACCAAAAAACTTACGTTGTACTTCTTTAATCCCTTCTTCATCAAATTTCAAACTATCCCATGGTGATGCATTTGTTATCAGGTACCAACGGGTAGCATCTGCGCCATAACTGTTAATGGTTGCAAATGGATCTACCACATTACCTAGACGTTTGCTCATTTTATTGCCGGCTTTGTCTAAAACCAATCCATTGCTTACAACTGTTTTGTAAGCAACTCCGGCTTGACTAGCTCCGGATTTATTTATTTTAGAATCTTCCCATAGATCTGCTTTTTTCAATTCTTCTTCCACAGATTCTTTTAATAATGAACCCAATGCATGTAAAGTATAGAACCATCCTCTTGTTTGATCCACGCCTTCTGCAATAAAATCTGCCGGAAAATTCTGTGCAAATATTTCCTTGTTGTCAAAAGGGAAATGCCACTGGGCGTAGGGCATAGCGCCGCTGTCGAACCATACATCTATGAGGTCGGGTACCCGCTTCATAGGTTTGCCGTTATTGCTTACTAAAACGATATCATCAACATAAGGTTTGTGAAGATCAAGGATCCCTTCATGCAGGTAGTGAGTATTTGTGCTTCCGCCTAAAACTATGGCTGCTTTTTTTATTTCATTGTTTAATTCTTCAATCGAGCTGATACATTTTTCTTCCTCGCCATCTTCAGTTTTCCAGATCGGCAAAGGGGTCCCCCAAAACCTACTACGGCTAAGGTTCCAGTCCACCATATTTTCCAGCCAGTTACCAAAACGGCCGGTTCCGGTTGAAGCGGGTTTCCAGTTGATGGTTTTATTCAGTTCTACCATCCGGTCTTTTACAGCTGTTGTTTTGATGAACCATGCATCCAAAGGATAATAAATGATTGGCTTATCTGTACGCCAGCAATGAGGATAATTGTGTTCGTATTTTTCTACTTTAAAAGCCCGGTTCTCTTTTTTAAGTTTTACTGCAATATCAACATTGACATCAACATAATCAGTTGTATCCTTGTAATTTTTTACATAACGTCCGCTAAATTCTCCTGTTCCTTCAATAAATTTCCCTTGCTTGTCAACCAGCGTAAGAATACCAAGATTGTTTTTTTGACCAACCCTGTAATCATCTGCGCCAAAAGCTGGGGCCGTATGAACGATACCGGTGCCATCTTCTGTAGTCACAAAATCTCCGGTAATTACTTTAAAAGGAATTGCACCAGGAGTTACTTCCTGAATTTTTTGTAAACTATTTGCTTCAAAAGGAAGGAGTTGTTCATAAGAAATTCCTGAAAGGTCTTTTCCTTTTATCTCTGTTATTATTTTCCATGGAATGATCTTATCACTCTCTTTATATTCTTCAAATTTTCCGTTTTCGCCTTCTGCTTTAAAATATTTATTGACCAATGCCTTTGCTAAAATAACGTTGTTGAGAAGATGCGTATAAGGATTGAAAGTTTTTATCAGTACATAATCTATATTCGGTCCAACAGTTAATCCAAGGTTAGAAGGTAAAGTCCATGGAGTTGTCGTCCACGCCATTAAGAATACCTCACCCCCCGCCCTCTCAGAAGGAGAGGGGGCTGGAGTTTCAATTAATTCGAAGATCTTTTTCAATTCAGGATTTACAATCCCTCCTTCAGAGGTTATTGAGCTTATTTTAAACATCGCCACCGCACTCGTATCCTTCACATCCTTATAAGTACCCGGCTGATTTAATTCATGAGAAGACAATCCCGTTCCCGCTGCCGGCGAATAAGGCTGTATACTTATACTTTCATATAAGTAACCTTTTTTATACAATTCGCTCAGGCACCACCAAAGCGACTCAATATAATTATTCTCAAAAGTTACATAAGGATTATTGAGATCTACCCAGTATCCCATTTTTTTGGTGATATCATCCCATTGGTTTTTAAACCTCATGACAACTTCACGGCATTTTTTGTTATAATCCTCTACAGATATTTTTATGCCGATATCTTCTTTTGTAATACCTAACTCTTTTTCAACGCCCAATTCAATAGGTAAACCGTGAGTATCCCAGCCACCTTTTCGTTTTACCTGGAAACCCTGCATGGTTTTATATCTGCAAACAAGATCTTTAAGAGTTCTGGATATAACATGATGAATGCCAGGCATTCCGTTGGCACTCGGGGGACCTTCAAAAAATACAAAAGCCTCTTTTCCCTCGCGTAATTCAATACTTTTTTCAAAAGCCAGCGATTTTTCCCATTTTTCCAGTATTTCATTACTGATCGATGGTAAATTAAGTTGTTGATATTCATTGTATCTGGCTGACATATAGTATAATCCTGAAACGTTTTTTAATAAAAAAATGAGGCTTCAAAGTTAAGCAAATTACTATTGGAATATTTGAGAGAAATAGAAAGGCTTGAAGCTTATGAATCCAAAGATTGTTAAATATTTCAGTTTTATCCCAATTTTCTATCGTTGGCATAGTATTGGTTTTAGAAGACAAAGTATAAATAAATAAGAACAAGACAGTAAGAGAATACGGCAAATTTTTTGCTGGTTTAGGGTTTTATTAGGGAAAACGGGAGTACTCATGCTCCCGTTTTATAAAAAAATTATATTCAATAAAAAAATTAAAGATCGTCCCGTTTTTGAATCCAGAGTTTGTGAAAATTGATTAACCACCGGAAAATAATTATTATCAGAATATCTGATGATAAGCAAAAAAATCACAAACGTAAGAATGGTAATTTTTTGGTAAAAGTTGCCTTTTTTCATTTCAGTGGTCTGGCCACTTAAGTCGCCAGACCACTACAGTGGAAAATTACCGGATTTTTGCTCCAACAGATAAAAAAAATGTTCTTCCATCAGCCGGTAAAGCACCAGGTCCGGGATATCCGCCGGCTCGGCGGGTAAAATATGTTTGGTCAAACAGGTTATTGATGCCTGCTTTAAAGGTATAATTTTTTGTAAAATTATAATTTAGAGTCAGGTCAATAACTGAATACGAAGGTATCAGGCCGGTTTGCCCATTTAATGTAGGCTTTAAGCTGTTATTAGCATCACTATACGTTTTATCAACATAACTTAATTGAGCCGTCAGCAAAAAATGTTTATATCCTCCGCTAATGCCTGTTCGCAAAATATTTTTTGGTGCGTTTTCTATTTTTTTACCCTTCGTTTGAGCATCTTTATGATCTGAACTGTAAGCGGCATTTGTATACCCGTAAGAAGCAAAGAGGGATAATTGCGCTTTGTTATTTTTTATAAATGCCCGGGCAATGTCAAATTCAGCATATCCTTCAAATCCTTTACTGGTGCTGTTTCCAACATTTGTGATCAGCCTGTAAGTAGCACCGGTGGGCGTAATGGTTCCTACACGGTTATTGTATTGCAGATAAAAGCAACTGATATCAAATTGAAGATAATTTTGAATCCTGCCGCGGTAACCCAGGTCAATATTAAAACCCTTTGCATCTGTCAGGTCAGGGTCTACAATATCCGTTGTTGGGGGTGCCTGCAAATTGGCAAATTGTATTGGCCGGTAAGCCTGGCTGAAATTACCATACAATTCTGTTTGCTTTGTTAAATGATACTCAGTGCCAATTCCTGCAAGTACAAAACTGCGGCTACGTTTTACATTCTGTAATTTTATTTCTGCCCCGGTTGAAGTAAATCCGTTTCTGCCATTGGCAGAGCCTTCCAGCCATTCAAATCTAATACCCGGAATGATTAAAAATTTTTTGCCCACACGAAAAATATTTTCGACAAATGCGGCAATATTATTTGAAGTGAATGTTACATCCCTGAGATACCTGTCCGTTACGGTCATATCATAATCTGAACCTGTTGTGCCTTTTCCATCTGCCAATCTTGATGTAGTACCTGTATAGAGCCTGATACCGGCTGAAAGAGTATGTAGTTTTTTGCCTAAAGTATATTGAGTTATCAGGCGGCTTTCCAAACCATAATTCCGGTACTTATCTGCATTCAGCACCCTGGTATTGTAATCCTTTGTTGAGGAGTTAATGGTATCCTTTATTGTGATCGCTTGGGTAAAGCCCACGCTGTTCCTGTTGCCTATTGTTGCAAATAATTTTGTATTCCAACGCGTATTTTCATTGAAAATATAATTAGCGATCAGTGCAGGGGTGGTCCAGGAAACATCAAACCAATTGCGGCTGCGAAAACTTTTTTGTGCATCTGCATACAATAAACTATCAGGCAGGCCGCCGGGTTGCTGGCTGCGGATATGTTGATACATCACTTCTGCTGTAATAGAAAATTTTTGAGTGAATTTATAGGTAATAGTACCAAATCCTGCATTGGTATAATAACGGCTATTTTGCCTCCAGCCATCACCGTTACGATGATCAATAAAAGTGTAGTAATGTATCTTTTCCGTTTTACCTCCTGCAGCATTATAACTATTGAATAAGGCTTTACTTCCGATCGTTTGTTGTGTTTCAAATTGGAATGGCTTATCAATTTCACTTCCATTTCGTAATATGTAATTGACCAAACCGCCGAATTGTGGCCCATATTGCAGAGAGCCCTGTCCGCGAATGACTTCTATTCTCTGTACAGCCTGCAACTGAGGATTATAATATGCTTCCGGGTAACCAAAAGGATCCGCGGCAATATCATATCCGTTTTGGCGGGTATTAAATTCCCAACTTCTGTTCGGGCTCAGGCCACGGGCAGCAATGCCAATTTGAATACCGCTTGGATCGCTTTCCCAGATATGTATACCCGGAACTTTTGCCAAAACCTGACGCATCGTATTTGTAACCACATTACCCTTTACATTATCCAAAACAATTAAAGCAGTTTTCTTACCTGCATAAATATTCGTACCAACGATCTCAGGCATTTGTTGATAATCATTCTTGCTACCTCTGCCGACTAAAGTTATTTCGGGTAAGTTTTGGCTTAGTGAATCATCAATTTTCCTTCGGTCTGTTTGAGCTTTGTTATCATTGCATATGATTAATCCAAATAAAATAAATATAATTTTTCTCATGTTTGGGTTTAAGCTGCAAATCTCTTTCATAAAATATTTTCACAGTTACGATAATGGAAATTGGATTTATACAATCAGGAAAAAAATTGAATTAGAAAAAATGACCGCTTTCCCTTTACAAAAAAAGGCAACCCGATCATTGAGTTGCCTTTTGGTTTTATTAAATCTTTAATCAAAAGAATTCCTCGCAGCTTTGCTGCGGCCTGAATGAAATATTCATAGCCACAGACCTATCTGACGATAAGCAGTTTTGCAGATTAGATTTATTTGATTGTATTAAATCGAAGAATCTGCGGCATTATGTTTTTTGTTTTTAGATTCCTCGTAGCTAGCTATAGGCTGAGTGAAATATTTATAGCCACAGATTCGCAGATTAGATTTTTGATTGTATTAAATCTGTGAATCTG
>JANOPU010000170.1:0-6427 GCA_031422055.1 Ferruginibacter sp. | reverse complement strand
CAGGTTTTATTGACTTTTATTTTCGCTGGAATGACAAGTTGCATAAATTCAAAAGGAGTAAACCAGGAAAATCTGGACCATCTTTATCCTCCTGACAGTATGGTGGTTATTTACCATTCAGACTGGACAAAAAATAATTACCGGGAACGCATCAATGAATTTAAAAACGCTCCCTTGAAAACGGGTGATATTGTATTTATCGGCGATAGTAATACTGAATATGCAAAGAACTGGAGTTCGAAATTAAACGAGCCTACAGTTAAGAACAGGGGTATTGCCGGCGATGTTTCTGATGGTGTATTAATAAGATTGGATGAAATTACTTACTTCAAACCTAAAAAGGTATTCATACTCATCGGTACGAATGATCTTTTTAATTTTTATTATCAAAAACAAATTCCCTCTGTTGAATATGTAGCCAATAACATTTTCAAAATAGCTGAAATCATTCATCATAAAAGCCCCGAGACAAAGATTTATGTACAAACAATTTTACCCAACGCCAATAAATTCGTAAATGATAATATTTATATGGTTAATGAGATCATCAAATCTCAGGTGAAAGAAAAAATTTATGAAGTGATAGACCTGAATGCTTCATTCCTGGATGAAACCGGATCAATGAAAAAGGAGCTGACATACGATGGAACACACCTGAATAAAGTAGGTTATGGAGTTTGGGCAACTGTAATAAAACCTTATGTGGATTTAAATTAAAAGATCCCTGTATAAAAGAGTTTTTTCCCTGGTTGCTCTCTTTGATGATCTTCTTCCTTGGTCGGTGACGACACCGACCAAGGGGGCACTATCCATTCAGCATTTCCCGCAACCTTTCAGCAACTTTTTCTTCATTTGGCAGCATCGCTTTTTCCAAAATGATATTCATGGGTACTGCGGGAAGGTCCAGAGCTCCCAATACTTCTATCGGTGCATCCAAAAAACGAAAACAAGCTTTTGAAATTCTACCGGCAAGTGCTTCTGCAAAAGAATTATTTTGTTGTTCTTCTGTTAGTATTAAACATTTACCATGTTTTTTAACTGAATCAAAAACCAGGTCTTCATCCAATGGAAACAATGTGCGAAGGTCAATAATTTCTACCCGGCCTTTAAATTTTTTAGCAGCAGCTTTTGACCAGTAAACACCCATGCCATAAGTTATTATACAACAGGATTCGCCCTGTTTGATCTTATCTTCTTCTGCATGCAGAACAATATTTCCTTTTCCTAATGGAATGATATAATCTCTGGATGGTTCTGTTTTTTTTGCTTCTTCCGTACCGGGAACTTTACTCCAGTAAAGCCCTTTGTGTTCAAGCATTACAACCGGGTTAGGGTCGAGGAAAGCTGCCTTCAGCAATCCTTTCATGTCGGCCGCATTGGAAGGGTACACTATTTTTATTCCTTTGATGGTCAGTAGCGTACTCTCAACACAACCACTGTGGTAAGGCCCACCACCGCCATAAGCACCAATAGGTACCCGTATCAAAGTTTGTATAGGGAATTTTCCGCAACTGAGGTAACAACTTTTAGATATTTCTGTTACCAGTTGGTTCAGGCCGGGATAAATATAATCAGCAAATTGTACTTCTACGATCGGTTTTACTCCAACTGCATTCATCCCCACAGTAGAGCCAATGATATATGCTTCCTGTATAGCGGTATTGAATACACGATGATCGCCAAACTGTTCGGCAAGTGTAGCTGCTTCTCTGAATACACCGCCCAGTCTTCTGCCAACATCCTGGCCATACAGAACTGCTTCCGGAAAATCTTCCATGATCTCCCTGATGGCAAATAAAGCTGCATCTACCATCAATACTTTTTCTTTACCTACAGGATTTCTCTCGCCTGTTTCATTTATAACGGGTGTTGAAACAAATACATACTCACTTACCTGTGCCGCATCAGGTTCAGGTGCTGCTGCTGCTGCATCAAAATCAGTTTTTACCAAATCAGCAGTTTCATCTTCTATCTGTTGTAAAAAATTTTCTTCAAACCCAAGTTGTAGTAAAAGGGTTCTCAATTTGGGTCCCGGGTCATCTTTATAATGTTTGGTAAGATCTTCCTCCGTTCTGTAAAATTCTTTTCTCACTCCACTGGTATGATGGCCAAGCAAAGGAACTTTTGCATGTACGAGATAGGGTTGGCGGTTTTCTCTGACCTGATTAACAACTTCCTGCATGGTGGTAAAGCTTTCAATAAAATCACTGCCGTCTACGCTTATACGTTGTATACCTTTAAATCCTTTGATAAACTTATACGCATTATTTGTTCTTGCTTCATCCGAAGTTACACTGATACCCCAGTCGTTATCTTGCACCAAATAAATAATGGGTAGCTGATGTAATGCAGCAAATTGAAATGCTTCACTTACTTCGCCTTCTGTTACAGAGGCATCGCCCAGTGAACATATTACAATAGGAACCTCACCCCCAGCCCCTCTCCGAAGGAGAGGGGAGGATGTTTCCTCTAAAAACTTGATTCCCTGTGCAATACCGGTTGTCGGGATGGCCTGCATACCGGTAGCACTGCTTTGATGAATGATATTGGGTTTATCATCTCCTTTATAATTCGGGTGATTATAATACTCACGGCCACCTGTAAATATATCATCCCTTTTTGCGAGTAACTGAAGCATTAACTGATAAGGTGAAAAATCAAGGCCAAGCATCATACTTTCATCCCTGTAATATGGACTTACATAATCGCAAGGGAGAAGTTGAAAAGCTGTTGCCAGTTGAATGGCTTCGTGGCCACGTGATGTACTGTGTACGTATTTGCAGATCTGCCTGTTAGCTTCATAAGTGTCGGCCATTGCTTTTGCCGTACACATTAACCGGTAAGCTTTTAATAATGTTTCTGTATCAACTGACATAAAGCTGTTAGCTGTTAGCAATTAGCAATTAGCTAACAGCTAATTGCTGAATTATTGCATTTTAAACGATTCCAGGAATTTAGTGGTAAAATTCCCACTCTTAAAATTCTTGTCTTTCATTAATTGTAGGTGAAATGGTATGGTTGTTTTTATTCCTTCGATAACATATTCGCTTAATGCCCTGCTCATAGTATCAATAGCTTCTTCCCGTGTTTGTGCTACTGCGATGAGTTTACCGATCATGCTGTCATAATAAGGAGGAATAACATAACCTGCATAAACATGGCTGTCTACCCGAACACCATGTCCGCCCGGTTGGTGAAGTACAGTTATTTTACCAGGAGAAGGCCTGAAATCATTATATGGATCTTCAGCATTAATTCTGCATTCTATGGCGTGCATTTGAGGGTAGTAAGCTCTTCCAACAATTTTTTCACCGGCAGCTATCTTGATCTGTTCTTTGATCAGGTCGTAATTAATAACTTCTTCTGTTACACAATGCTCAACCTGAATACGGGTATTCATCTCCATGAAATAAAAGTTACGGTGTTTATCTACCAGGAATTCGATCGTTCCAACACTTTCATAATTGATGGCCTGAGCAGCTTTGATGGCGGCCTCACCCATTTTATCCCTCAACTCAGTTGTCATAAAAGGAGAGGGTGATTCTTCCACGAGTTTTTGATGACGACGTTGAATGGAACAATCCCGCTCACTCAAGTGGCAAATATTTCCGTATTGGTCACCGGCAATCTGTATTTCTATATGCCTTGGTTCTTCTACAAATTTTTCCATGTAGATACCATCATTTTTAAAAGATGCTGCGGCTTCAGTTTTAGCATTATCATAAGACTTTTCAATTTCAGCTTCTTCCCAAACCACCCTCATTCCTTTACCGCCACCACCGGCAGTTGCTTTTAATATAACTGGGTAACCAATTTCTTTGGCTGCTTTTTTTGCATGGTCAACACTTTCCAAAAGTCCTTCTACTCCGGGTATAACAGGAACACCGGCTTTTATCATGGTTACTTTTGCTGTGATCTTATCTCCCATCGAATTGATCATATCAGGCGTTGGCCCGATAAATTTGATCCCATGGTCGCCACAAATTTTGGCAAACATGCTGTTCTCTGCCAGGAAACCATATCCGGGATGTATAGCATCAGCATTGGTAATTTCTGCAGCGGCCATGATATGAGCCATATTCAGGTAACTATCTATACTGGCGGGTTTTCCGATACAAACAGCTTCATCAGCAAATTTTACATGAAGGCTGTCTTTATCTGCTGTTGAATAAACGGCAACCGTTTTAATGCCCATTTCCTTGCAGGTACGCAAGATCCTGAGTGCGATCTCTCCACGGTTGGCAATTAGTATTTTCTTGAACATTTTGATAATTTGAAGATTTGGAAATTTGATGATTTGAAAATTGAATCCGTTAAATGATACATTTTGAAGATTGAAAATTCTAATAGTAAGAATTTTATCTTCAAATTTTCAAATTAACTCATTTTCAAATTGGTTAGCTTGGATCTACCAAAAACAATGGCTGATCGTATTCTACCGGGCTTGAATCTTCTATAAGCACTTTTACAATTTTACCTTTTACTTCAGATTCTATTTCATTGAATAACTTCATGGCCTCAATGATACAAACAACTTTGCCGGGTGTAACTTCATCACCAACATTTACAAAAATGGGTTTATCCGGACCTGCTTGCCGATAAAAAGTACCGATCATCGGACTTTTTATTGTTATCAGGTTATCAGGTTTTGGTGCAACTTCCTGTTTTACAGGGGCTGCAGGGGTGGCTGGCGCTGGTGCTGCTTGTGTTGTTGATTGAGGTGCAAAAGACTGGCTTGATGTTGTAGCTACAATATTTTGAACCGGGTCTTTCTTTTGCTTTATGGTGATCTTTCTTCCATCTTCTTCAATGGTTATTTCTCCAATAGAGGTCTTGTTAATTAATTTTACAAGTTCCTGAATTTGTTTGATGTCCATGTGATATTATTAAATGGTTAATTTGGATAAAGAAACGGGAAGCTAAGATAGGGAATCATTATTCAAATTAGCAAGTAAAAAAATCTGAATTTATAGAAAAAAGTATAAAATGTGATTAAAATGGTACAAAATCGGTCAAAAATTGGTAAAAAATCCCATTTTTTGATCAAAAATTAAAAAGGGGATGATTCTTCAGAAATCATCCCCTTTTTAATCGGTATCCCCTTTTTTATGCCATTTTCTTTTTCAGATTTTCATCTATGGCATCTAAAAATTCTTCTGTGTACAGGTAATGTTCCCCATGATTAACTTTATTTCCATGAATACATACTGCAAGGTCTTTTGTCATTTTTCCACTTTCAACGGTTTCAATACAAACTGCTTCTAGAGTATTACAAAAATTGATTAATGGTTGATTATTATCCAGTTTTCCACGGAAGGCCAATCCCCTGGTCCATGCAAAAATGGATGCGATCGGGTTTGTACTAGTTGGTTTACCAGCCTGGTGATCGCGGTAATGCCTGGTAACTGTACCGTGTGCTGCTTCAGCTTCCATGGTGCTTCCATCGGGTGTTATCAGTACCGAAGTCATCAGTCCCAAACTACCAAAACCCTGTGCTACCGTATCACTTTGAACGTCTCCGTCATAATTTTTACAGGCCCAAACAAAATTTCCATTCCATTTTAGAGCGCTGGCAACCATATCATCAATAAGTCTGTGCTCATAGGTAATGCCTGCTGCGGTATATTTTTCTTTAAACTCAGTTAAAAAAATTGTTTCAAATATATCTTTAAAACGACCATCGTATTTTTTCAGGATGGTATTTTTTGTTGAAAGATATAAAGGCCATTTTTTGCTAAGGGCCATGTTGAAGCAACTTCTGGCAAAACCGGTGATGCTTTCATCCGTATTATACATGCTCATCGCAACCCCATCACCTTTAAAATTATATACTTCAAAAACCTGTGGCTCTCCGCCGCCTTCCGGTGTAAAAGTCATGGTAAGTTTTCCTTTTCCTTTAATAACGGTATCAGTTGCACGGTACTGGTCGCCGAAAGCATGACGGCCAACAATGATGGGAGCAGTCCAGTTTGTAACAAGCCTTGGTACATTTTGCATTACGATGGGTTCCCTGAAAACGGTTCCATCCAAAATATTCCTGATAGTGCCGTTTGGGCTCTTCCACATCTGTTTCAATTTGAATTCTGTTACACGGGCTTCATCCGGAGTTATGGTGGCACATTTGATACCAACACCACAGGCTTTTATTGCATTGGCTGCATCAATAGTAACCTGGTCGTTTGTTTCATCACGATATTCCATACCAAGATCATAATATTGAATAGGAACATCTAAGTATGGTATGATTAATTTATCCTTTATAAATTTCCAGATGATCCTGGTCATTTCGTCGCCGTCTAATTCGACAACTGGGTTGGTTACTTTTATTTTAGCCATTTGTTAGTTTTTTGCGAATGTACAATAAATGATGATACTGGATTCTGGATGCTGGATGCTGGATAGTTTTTGATACTCGAAATTTTATATG
>JANOPU010000169.1:0-1705 GCA_031422055.1 Ferruginibacter sp. | reverse complement strand
CTCCTGAAATAAGATTCGATCCAATCCCTGATGTATGTAAAGAATCGTTGAGCATACTAATAACTCAAGCCTCTATTTTATGGGGCCTTCCGGGTTCAGGAACATATTCAGGGAGTGGCATAACTAATGGTTCAACGGGATCGTTTAACCCTGCATTGGTAGATACCGGCAATCATCTTATTACTTATTCATTCATCAGTAATGCAGGTTGCAGAACCGATAGTACAAGGTATATTCACTTAAATCCTACTCCAAGGTCATCTTTTACATCTACTCATGGTTGTTTGCCAAATGCCGAAATCCAGTTTACAAGTTCTGCAACTTTGCCAGGAGGAGGTTCATTACAGCATTTATGGAATTTTGGTGATCCTTTAGCTACTGGCGGGAATCCTAATACTTCAAATGCAACAAATCCGTTACATACTTATCATTCATTGAGTTCATTTGCAGTTCAGCTGCAGACTATTTCAACAAAGGGATGTAGGCACGATACAACAATAAATCTATACCCGGATATTTCCATATTCCCGCAACCGAGAGCAAACTTTAAAATTGACAGTCTTCTATCGATCTGTGCCGGAAGTCCCGTTTCCTTTATTAATCAAAGTACTGGTGGCGGACAATCTGTATCCCAATATCATTGGAGTTTTGACGATGGAAATCTTTCTTCTGTACAAAATACAAATCATGTTTACAATACACATGGAAATTATAATGTTTCCTTATGGCTGCAAAATGCAAAGGGTTGTTATTCCGATACAATTGTAAAACCTATCATAGTACATTCAATACCAAAAGCGGATTTCAGTTATGACAGTACCTGTTTTGGAAAGCCTGTACAGTTTACAAATAGAAGTACCAATAGTTTAGGAACAATAACTGCCTGGGAGTGGGATTTAGGAAATGGGAATATTAGCTCTGTGAAAGACCCTGTTACAACTTATTTAAATTATCAAGCTTACACTGTTACTTTAAAAGTTAGTACTGATAATAAATGCACCTCAACTCCTGCAAGCAAAACTTTTACCTTGAGGAGAGTAAATATTTATGCTGGCAATGATACCTCAATCGCAAAAAATCAACCCTTACAACTGATGGCTACAGGAGCATCAAATTATGTATGGACACCAACAACTGGATTAACCAACAACAGTATTTATAATCCAATTGCTATTTTAACTAATAGCTATCAAACTTATTATTTGCAGGGAACAACAACTGAAGGTTGTATTGGTTACGATACAATTAATATTAAAGTATTTGACAGGGCAGATATTTATGTACCAACAGCCTTTACTCCAAATAATGACGGGCTGAATGATTACTTGAAACCGTTTTGCATTGGCATAAAACAATTAAATTATTTTACTATTTATGATAGATGGGGCAAGTTGGTATTCAGTAGCAAAAACCAAACTTCGAAATGGGATGGAACATTAAATGGAACCCCTGTTCCGTTAAGCACATTTATATGGATTGCCGAAGCAATTAGTTTTGATGGGAGGTTGATACAAAGGAAGGGTACAATTACTTTAATTAAATAATCGAAAATTATTGATTCAACCTAATGCGGATATGCAGTTGTGATTTTTAATTATTCTATTTTGTAATTCTAACTAAAACTTATCGTTTCTTGTTTTTGCCCCTGTAAGTTTAGTTTATAATCGACATGGATAAATTGTATTTAACACAGTTAACAAAATCG
>JANOPU010000168.1:0-3146 GCA_031422055.1 Ferruginibacter sp. | reverse complement strand
CCGTTAGTGCTTAAAATATGGAAAAATGAAAAAAGTGTACTAAAATATTAAAAAATCCTTTTGGTTACTAAAATAATTACATTAGATTTTGTACCTTGCAGTGTTAATAAAAGGTCTATAAATGAACTAAATCTTTATTATTTTGTTTATCTGAATACTCGAAAATATAAGATCTATAAATCTAAGCTTATATATCTTGAACCCTACAATTATATCCTCATATCCTTCGTTTGACAAAATACTAGTGTTATTAATATATCAATAATTTATAAAATGAATTTGCGCCTCATTACTAAAATTGGATTTGTTATTCTATTTTTTTTAAAATTTGAATTATCTCAAGCTCAAACATTTCCTGCTGGTTTTTCTTACAGCCTGGTTGCTTCTGGATGGAACCAGCCCGTAGGCTCTGCTTTTAATTCAGATGGAACCAAACTTTTTGTTTGGGAAAAAGCGGGTAAGGTTTATTTATGTAAATGGAATATTTCTACTCAAAAATATGATAAGCAATCTACGCCAGTATTGAATATTTCACCGGAAGTAGGGAATTGGAGAGATCATGGAATGTTAGGTTTTGCATTGGATCCTAATTTTGATGTAAATGGATTGATCTATGTTTTGTATGTAGTAGACAGGCATCATCTGATTAATTTTGGTACAGGACCTTATAATGCCAATACAAATAATTACAATTCTGCTACTATTGGCAGGCTTACAAGATATGCCACTTCAATGAATGGCTCTAACTTAACCGCTGATGCCGCTTCACGAACAATTCTGATTGGGGAATCAAAATCTACGGGGTTTCCTATATTGTATGAAACACATGGGGTTGGTTCAATCATATTTGCTGCCGATGGTACTTTGTTGGTATCTGCAGGCGATGGAGCCAGTTTTATAAGTACAGATCTTGGCAGTGCGCCCGAGACTTATTTTGTTCAGGCACTTGCTGATGGAATAATTACGGCTAATGAAAATGTTGGAGCTTTTCGTTCACAAATGTTGAATCATATAGGTGGAAAAATTCTAAGGATCGATCCGGTTACTGGAAATGGGATAAGCAGTAACCCTTTTTATAACAGCGCCGCACCAAAGTCTGCAAAATCTCGAGTATGGGCATTGGGGTTAAGAAATCCTTTCCGAATGTGTTTAAGACCAAATACAGGTTCTACAAATCCAGCCGCGGGTGATATAGGAGAAATTTATGTTGGCGATGTTGGATTAAACACATACGAAGAAATGACGATCATTAAAGCCCCTGCTACCAATTGTGGTTGGCCTTTATATGAAGGACTCACTCCAATAAGTGAATATATAAATGCTACTGTGTATAATAAAGAAGAACCTAATCCATTATACGGAATCGGAGGTTGTACTCAACAGTATTTTTCTTTTGGCAACATGATCAAACAAGCAACTGCTGATGAGATTCATACAGTTTATAACCCATGTAATCCAACAATTCCCATTACAGGGGGAAATGATAATCGTTTTTTTCATCGCTTGCCTGCATTGGATTGGAAACATTTTATAGACAGTGTTAGGGTTCCTGTTTTTTCTGGTAACACATTTTCAGTTGCTCAGGCAGGCTCAGTAAATTCCGGAGTTACAGGGTCAGGTACTGTATTCAATGGCAATACTGCAGTATCAGGTTGTTTTTATACCGGAAGTTTATTCCCTCCTTCTTATTACGATACCTATTTTTTAGCTGATTATTCTGCTAACTGGATACAGAACATTAAGATACAATTTACTGATCGGGTAAGTGTAATAAATGCCTTCGAGACTGGTTTTCAGGGCGTAGCTCATATGTGTCAAAATCCAATGGACGGTAGTGTTTTTGTCACAGACGTCTGGGATCAAACAGTAAATAGAATTGGCTATGGCGGTAACTTACTTCCTGTTGTAAAAATGAGTTCTAATAAGACTTTTGGACCCGGTCCGGTTACAGTGAATTTTACAGGAAATACTTCATACGATCCCGATGGTCCAAGTGTAACTTATAGTTGGAATTTTGGTGATGGAACAGCCCTCAGTACAAGTGCAAACCCTTCCCATACTTTTACATCAGCGAATTCATTACCTAAAAAGTTTGTAGTAAAACTAACTGTTAAGGATAATCTAAACGCAACAAATGTTGATAGTATTATCATTTCTATTAACAATACTCCACCGAGTATAGCAATTACTAGTCCCATAAATAATTCTTTTTACCAATTAGGTTCAGATACACTTTATAACCTGCAGGCAACTGTATTAGATGCAGAACACCGCACGGATGAACTATCATATAATTGGCAAACTTTTCTCAGGCACAATTCTCATTATCACCCACAACCTTCCGACACAAATAAAATATCTTCTGACTTGATAACCAGAATTGGTTGTAACGGGGATAGTTATTACTGGTTTATACAATTAACGGTAACAGACGCTGCTGGTCTTTCTAAAATTGATTCTACGAAGATATTTCCATATTGCGGTGGCCCATTACCGCTGACATTAATTTCTTTTACTGTTTCTTCAAATGGCGGGTCTAACCTCATTAAATGGGTCACAGCCAATGAAATAAACCTGAAGAATTTTGAAATCGAACGGAGTTATGACGGAGCAAATTTTATTAAAATCGGAACAGTAGATGCCCGTACTATTAACGGAAATGACGCATATACTTTCAACGATGATAATTACCTGGATGGGTATGTCTATTATCGGCTGAAAATAATTGATACTGACGGAAAGTTCTCCCGTTCATTTATTGTACGTGTATACAGCGGCACTGCAACAAGCAATGAATTGACAATTTCTCCAAATCCATTTATTAATGATTTCTTACTTGGAGCGGTATTTAACCAGAAAGGAAAGATTACAATACGAATCATTGATGCTAAAGGTGCAGTGGTTAAAACAGTTAATAAGCAGGTTGAGAGCGGCTTTAATAGTTTTCAAATTGACAAATTAGGCAATCTGATCAAAGGAGTTTATTTTCTCGAAGTGATACAGGATAATTTTGTTAGAAAAACTAAATTGATCAAAGAATAATTGTTTATCAGCATTTAATTAAAATCAATAATTTTTATACAGAAATTAAAGCTGCCCGTTTAAAGACCGGGTAGCTTTTTTTATTAGAAGGTATATTTTTTAAC
>JANOPU010000167.1:0-7197 GCA_031422055.1 Ferruginibacter sp. | reverse complement strand
GGTTGTGTTATCACATAAGATTCCCTGGGATACGCTGGTCAATGTTTATCAAAAGCAGTTGAACAATAGTGAGACTGGTGCAGATGGTATTAATCCCCGTGTTGTAATTGGCTCACTGATCATAAAGCACATGTGCGATTTAAGTGATCGGGAGACGGTACAGCAAATACAGGAGAACATCTACATGCAGTATTTTATAGGTTATAGCAGTTTTAGTGATGAAGAACCTTTTGACCCATCCTTATTTGTAGAGTTTCGTAAACGGCTGGGTATGGAACAAATCAATGCGATCAATGAGAAGATACTGCATATGTCCACCCAGCAAAATGAAGTGCCTGCTATTAAAAAGGAGGATCCTCCCTCACCACCAACCTCAGCAGTGATAGAAGAAGCCCTGGTGCCAGAAATTACCATAGCCGAACCGGTTGTATTAGCTCATAAAGGAAAATTGATAGTAGATGCAACTGCCTGTCCGCAAGACATCAGCTATCCCACAGATTTGAATTTGCTAAACGATTCCCGCGAGAAGGCAGAAGAACTGATAGACTTTCTATTTGATCCGAAAAAGCATGAAAAAAAGCCAAGAACGTACCGGGAAAAAGCAAGAAAGGATTATTTAAAAACAGCTCAAAAGAAAAGGAAAGCAAAAAATGAAATAAGAAATGCGCTCAGAAAGCAATTGTGCTATTTGAAAAGAGATATCAAAAGCATTTACAAATTATTGGGTAGCTATGCTGAAATTCCCTTAGACCGTCATCAGTACAAATATTTTTTGGTGATACAAACCCTGTATGATCAACAGGCAAAAATGTATCGGGAAAAAATCCACAGTGTGGACCATAGGATAGTAAGCATTCATCAACCACATGTACGCCCCATTGTTAGGGGAAAAACAAATGCCAATGTAGAGTTTGGAGCCAAGATACAAGTTAGCCTGATGCAAGGGTTCGCCTTTTTAGAGGACCTGTCATGGGAAGCATTTAATGAAGGTACCCGCTTATTAAAAACAGTTGAACAATACAAAGCCAGGCTTGGATATTATCCCAAAGAAGTATTGGTTGACAAAATATATTGTACCAGAGAAAATCGAAAAAAAATAAAGGAACTGGGGATATCGCTGGTCGCCAAGCCACTTGGCAGACCAACGGCAATGAAAAATCATATAAGACCAGGCGAACGGAATCCAATAGAAGGAAAGTTTGGACAAGCAAAAACTGCGTACGGAATGAACCGGATAAAAGCAAGGCTTCAACAAACGAGCGAATCTTGGATTGCCACCATCATTATGGTACTGAACCTGGTTAAATTAACCGGGCAGGTATCGTATTGGGTAAAGTTGTTGACTTATTCAGCATGGTGTCGCAATATGATGAGACATGAAATTAAAAAATGGATTTGGATGACTGAAGTGATTTTTTTTCAAAAAAAGAATACTCGACACTTATTCAGCAGACCCTAATTTACATTTAAAAAACCTTAAGAGTTATCTTCCAATAAAGTCTGCTAACTTAGTTCTCCGGTTATAAAACTATATTACATGAAATCAATACTCTTTGTATTTACACTTTTTTTTCTGGCATCCTGTAATAAAAAAGACCCGTTCCCATCTAATGCACCCGGACAATTATACGAATACAAAGTATTTCCTTCAGCTACCAGTAGTGCCATCACCTCGTTTAATAACGAACATTTTATTTACCTCGATACGAGAGCAACTGCAAAAAATAAATTATTTGTTTTTTTACCGGGCACATCAGGATCACCGGCTTTTTATACCCTGATCGGAAAAAAAGCGGCTTCCCTTGGCTACCACAGTATCGGGCTCATGTATCCCAATGGTAGTGACCTGTACGTTGCGGCAGGTTCCAATGTTGATAATACCGCTTTTGAAAAAGGACGGAAAGAAATTTTTGAAGGCACTGACCAGCTGGCTGCTGTGAACGTGAATGCAGACAATTGTATAAAAACAAGGCTCATTAAATTATTGCAGTATATGCAGTCACAGCATCCGACAGAAAACTGGCAACAGTTCTTATCGGGCAGTGATGTAAACTGGAGTAAAGTAGTTGTTGCCGGTCACTCACAGGGTGGCGGGCATGCTTTTTTTATTGCAAAGCAGGTAGCCGTTGACCGTGCCATCAGTTTTGCATCTATTGATTGGAATGGCCTTCTCAATATAAGTGCTGCCTGGGTTTCACAGCCGGGAGCTACTCCTGTTAGTAAGTTTTATTCTGTAAACCACCCGCTGGATGAAATTTTCAACTATGCAAATGTACAAACCCAATTGACTGACATGAACCTACCGGGAACAGCTGTCAACATTGGTACAGACAATCCACCTTACAATGCCAGCCATCGATTGATTACAACAGCTTTGCCTGCATTATTGGTAATATTTCCCAATCACAATATCGCCTGCCTCGACCAGTATGTTCCCAAAACTATTTCGGGTAATGTAGATCCCACTTTTGTACAATGCTGGGATTATTTGCTGGACAACTAGGAGTAAAGTACATGGAGTGCCTTATGATTTTATTCTCAGCAACGTCTTTCAAAGAGGACGTTGTGTGTTATACCAATGTGATTTTTAAAATATGCCAATTTTTAAAAAATCTTACAGTGGTTTATGCCGACCTGTGCCGGTACTACGGTATGGTATCAAACAAATGGTACAATGAGGCGAAGCCGATATTGGACTATATTGTTTGTCCAATCGGTATTAGAACAGATCTGATTGCCCGCTATTATTTCCCATATACCCAATTCATTATCTCATTAACGGGTGCCGTATTATTACGTGATTTATTGCTTAAAAAATGGGGCATATTACGGTAGAGCATTAATGGTTTAACATGTACATTTGGGTGGAGTATGTAATATTTTCCGTTAAGGCCGAATGGGAAAATGGAATGGAAAAAAATAAAAATGTATGGTAAATATTCGCATATCCTTCGTTATACCTCATTCCGGACTACCTTACAAACCGAAAAGAATTTTGACCAGGAAAAGGAAAGAACGCCAACGTTTCGCAAAATTAAAAGAGCTGTTTTACTAACTCACAAGCCAACCCAAAAACACCACATTTATTTTTGCCCGACCGCATCCAAGGTCCACCCACCAGCCGACAGTATAGACTGTGAAAAATTGCATTAGAAATGGAGAGCTTGAAGGACTAATTCAGATTATCTAGCAACATCTGAAATAAAGTGAAAATTAACTACGACATGGAAATTAATCATCACCATTCTCTTATGTGAAAGTATTGGAATTAGTAGCGGATTATTGGCTAGTGCAAGCAACAACTCCTGGTTTGATACACTCAAAAAGCCAATATGGAATCCACCTGCATACTTATTCGGACCTGTATGGACAACGCTTTATTTGCTCATGGGAATTTCATTGTGGCTAATTTGGAAAAGCAACTCACCAACAGCACAAAAGAATAATGCAGTAATAATATTTGCTTTGCAGCTCTTTTTAAATTTCTGGTGGAGTATCCTGTTTTTTAAGTTCCATTCCCCTGCATTGGCATTTACGGACATTATTTTAATGCTGATACTGATTTTATTTACTATCATACAATTTTCAAAAATTTCAAAACCAGCCGCATGGTTACTTGTACCTTACATAGCCTGGGTATCCTTTGCTTCAATATTAAATTACAGCATTTGGAATTTAAATAAATAACTATATAAGTAAGACAAACCCTATAAGATTTCAAAAACCTTATAGGGCTGCTTAATAGGTCTAGTGAACATGCTTGTGCATCTAGTATACACACAAAAAAAACCTTCCAATTAATTGAAAGGTTTTTAAAACGATATCTAGAGAATATTAATAATCCCTGTTGTATCCGCCGCCGCTTCCGCCGCTACGACCACCGCCGCCGCCATAACCACCGCTTCCGCCGCTACGACCGCCGCCGCCGCCATAACCGCCGCCGCCGCTTTTCTTATAACCACCACCGCCGCCGCCGCCGCCGAAGCTGCGCTTTGGACGATCACCTTCCTGACGTGGTTGTGATTCGTTAACGATTAACTTACGTCCCTGTACTTCAGTTTCGTTTAAATTGGAAATAGCAGTACGAGCTGCTTCATCGTCTTCCATTTCAACAAAACCAAATCCTTTACTGCGGCCGTTCATTTTGTCTTTTAAAATCTTTGCACTGGTTACACTACCGTATTGTGTAAAAAGGCTGCTTAAATCTTCATCGGTCATTGTCCAACTAAGATTTCCTACATAAATGTTCATTGTAAAAACTTTTAATAAATAAATAAATAAATAATTCTAATGACTTAGTTACAATGAACTGAAAACGACTTTCTAATAAGTTAAATCAGCCAACAGTAAAAACTAAAACCATTAAACCTCAGTAAAGATAATGTTTTCCATTTAAAATGGTATTAATTTTTGAAAAATTTAATAAGATATGCAAATTGTTGATAATAAGTGGTTTAAGGAAAATATAAGTCATTTCTAATCTGATCTCTTTAATTTTTATAGAAAGAACTGCCGGGTATACATCCTCATTTAATTCCATTTTTTTATTGTTTTTCTTTATCTTCGGATTGATATAAAGCATGTATAATAATTACAACCATATTCATCAACTGTCAGATCCGGTTATTAATAACAGGTCAATGTTAGCTTTTGTACTTTGCACCGAAACCAATACGACCCGATAGGGTTGTACATGAACATATCAACTTTTGGGCCTTAGGCTTTCTACCGAAACCAGTTTTTTTTCTTCAATTAAATTTCTTATAAAATTATTTTATGCAAATTTTAAAATTTGGTGGTACTTCTGTTGAAAATACAGCGAACATTAATAAAGTTTCAGATATTATTAAAAAATCTTCAGCCTGGGACAAAACAACTGTTGTAGTTTCAGCCTTCGGAGGGATTACAGATGCTTTATTAAAATGTGCTACCCTTGCTTCAGTAGCAGATGAAGCTTACAAAATAACAATTAACGAAATTGAACAAAGACATATCAATGCCGTTAAAGAAATAGTTCCTGTTTCGGCGCAAAGCATGCTGAATGACTTTGTAAAAAAAACCATCAATGAAATTGCTGGTATCTGTAATGGTGTTTTTTTATTAGGAGAATTATCTGAACGTACCAAAGATAGGATCATCAGTTTTGGAGAGATATTATCTTCCAGGTTACTTTCTGCAAAATTGCAATCCATGTCTTTGGAAAATGAATGGGTAGATTCCAGGGAATTGATAAAAACAGATTCAAATTTTGGAAAAGCTGCCGTTAATTTTTTTATTACCAATAATAACATTGTAAAGTATTTCGCTGAATCGAAGAACAGGGTATTTATTTTCCCGGGATTTATAGCTTCAAATAAAGATGGCGAAACCACTACGCTCGGAAGGGGAGGTTCAGATTATACCGGTGCAATACTTGCAGCAGGCATAGATGCTACTACTTTAGAAATATGGACAGATGTCTCCGGAATGATGACTGCAGACCCCAGGATCGTAAATAATATAAAATTGATTCCAAGGATATCTTACCAGGAAGCCATGGAATTATCTCATTTTGGTGCCAAAGTAATTTATCCTCCAACCATTCAACCGGTGATGAATAAAAATATACCGGTTTGGATAAAAAATACATTTGCACCGGATGATACAGGTACAGTGATTCATAATGAATCTGAAAAAAGTGACAATGCAATTTGTGGCATCTCTTCTGTAAGTAAGATCGTATTGATAAGCCTGGAAGGAAGCGGCATGGTTGGTATCCCGGGTTTTTCAAAAAGATTATTTGAAGCATTGGCCAATGCTTCCATCAATGTGATTCTCATCACACAAAGTTCCTCTGAGCATTCTATCTGCGTTGGTATTGAAGAAGCAAATGTGGTAAAGGCAAAAACGGCTGTCGACACTGCTTTTGAATATGAGATCGCTTCGGATAAACTGTTACCGTTAATTGTTGAAAAGGAATTATCCATTGTTGCACTGGTTGGTGATAATATGAAGAACCATTCAGGTATAAGTGGAAAAATGTTCAGCGCATTGGGAAGGAATGGTGTTAACATCAGGGCCATTGCACAAGGTTCTTCAGAAAGAAATATTTCTGCGGTTATTTCAACCGCTGATGTAAAGAAAGCCATCAATGTTTTGCACGAAGAGTTTTTTGAAACAACCTATAAACAGGTGAACCTTTTTATTGCCGGTGCAGGCAATGTTGGCAAAAGATTGTTGGCCCAGATGACACAACAACAGGGGTACCTTCAAAAATACCTCTCTTTAAATATCAATGTTGTAGGAATGGCCAACAGCAAAAAAATGTTGTTCAATGATGAAGGGATCAAACTGGAAAACTGGTCAGCACAACTGGAAAAAGGAGAATCCATTGATCTCATGAAATTCACAGAAACTATTGTATTAAAAAATCTCCGAAACAGCGTTTTTGTTGATGTTACAGCCAGTGATGATGTCGCCAAACTATATGGGAGTTTATTGCAAAAAAGTATTTCAGTTGTTGCCTGTAATAAAGTAGCAGCTTCTTCCGAATATGCTTACTATAAAAAATTAAAAGAACTGGCCAATGAATTCAATGCGCTTTTTCTTTTTGAAACAAATGTGGGTGCCGGATTACCCGTGATTGGTACATTAAATGACCTGGTAAGAAGTGGTGATAAAGTTAACAGGATCGAAGCGGTATTAAGCGGTACATTGAATTTTGTTTTTAATAATTACAATGGAGAAAAACCTTTTGCTGAGATAGTAAAACAGGCGCAAGTGGAAGGGTATACGGAACCGGATCCAAGGCTTGATTTGAGCGGTAAAGATGTGATGCGCAAGATCATGATCCTGGCAAGGGAAGCAGGCGCTCTTATAGAAATGGATGATATCAGTAATCATTCTTTTATGCCTGATTCCTGCATGCAGGGCTCTGTAGATGATTTTTATAAGGCCATGGTAAAAGAAGAGGCTCATTTTAAAAAATTATTTCTGTCAGCAAACACTGAAGGGAAAAAATTAAAATTTGTGGCAACATTTGAAAATGGAAAAGCTTCTGTCGGTTTACAGCATATTGATCCTGCACACGACTTTTATCATTTATATGGTAAGGACAATATCGTTTTATTTTATACGAACCGATATGTGGAACAACCATTGGTTGTAAAAGGTGCCGGTGCAGGCGCTGAAGTAACTGCATCGGGTGTATTTGCAGAT
>JANOPU010000166.1:0-3720 GCA_031422055.1 Ferruginibacter sp. | reverse complement strand
TCAGGGCACTTCAATTAATAGAAATCAATTTTTACTTTGATCCTTATTACGTACTCAGGTTATTAATTAATTTTCCAACCTATTGTAAGTGATTTATTTCTACTGCGTAATCTGGGTTTAATACAATGTTGTTTCATTTTGGCCTTACCATCATCAGAAAAATTTCTTTAAATCATTATAGTTGGTAAATATGGTTGATAGTATTATCACATTTCAAGTTGCTGAATATTTATCTATAGTGTTATTCTTAACATGAAATTAAGTCATATGCCTGATTCTTGTAATTGTAAAGAATATTGGGCTATGAATTCGTAAATTTGCATTTTAATAAAATATATGTCGGAAGAAAAAAATTTAAATTTTTTAGAGGAAATCATTGAGGCAGATCTGGAAGCTGGAAAATACGTTTCTATTGTTACCCGGTTTCCACCTGAACCAAATGGTTATTTACACATGGGCCATGCTACAGCTATCTGCCTGAATTTTGGTCTTACTAAAAAATATCCCGGTTATACCAACCTGCGTTTTGATGATACCAATCCGGTAACAGAAGAAACTGAATATGTTGAAAGTATTAAAGAAGATATCAAATGGCTTGGGTTTGAATGGAAAAATGAATACTACGCATCTGATTATTTTGATAAATTATATGAATATGCTGTTTTGTTAATTAGTAAAGGACTTGCATATATTGATGATTCGGGCTCAGAAGAAATTGCCCTGTTGAAAGGTACACCAACTGAGCCTGGAAAAGACAGTCCTTATAGAGACCGAAGCATTGCAGAAAACCTTGACCTTTTTGTAAGAATGAAACAAGGCGAATTTACAGATGGTAGCAGAACACTCCGGGCAAAGATCGACATGGCCAGTCCGAATATGTTAATGCGTGACCCATTGATATATCGGATTAAACATGCACATCATCACAGGACAGGCAATAAGTGGTGTATCTACCCCATGTACGATTTTGCTCACGGGCAAAGTGATTCTATTGAAAATATTACACATTCTATTTGTACACTTGAATTTGTTCCTCACCGGGAGTTGTATGACTGGTTCATTGAGAAACTTGAAATATATCCTTCACATCAATATGAGTTTGCCCGAAGAAATCTTTCCTATACTGTAATGAGCAAACGAAAATTACTTCAATTGGTAAACGAGGCACATGTAAATGGCTGGGATGATCCCAGAATGCCAACGATCAGCGGTATGCGAAGAAGGGGTTTTACTGCTGAAAGTATCCGGAATTTTTGTGAAAAGATCGGAATTGCCAAAAGAGAAAATATTACAGACCTGAGTTTTCTGGAATTTTGTGTTCGGGAAGACCTCAATAAAAAAGCTTTAAGAAGGATGGTTGTATTTGATCCCGTAAAGGTGGTGATCAGTAATTATCCAGATGGGGAAACTGAATTATTCAGCATTGAGGAAACTATTGATGATGCCAATCAAACATATCGATCTGTTCCATTCAGCAAGGAATTGTTGATAGAAAGAGATGATTTTATGGAAGATCCACCAAAAAAATATTTCAGACTTTTTCCTGGTGGAATAGTAAGGTTGAAAGGCGCCTGTATCATTAAATGTGAATCGCTGATTAAAGATAACAATGGAATGGTTACTGAAATTCATTGTACTTATTTTCCTGATAGTAAAAGCGGGCATGATACATCCGGACTAAGCCCTAAAGGAACCATTCATTGGGTAAATGCTGCAAATGCTTTAAAAGTTGAAGTAAAGGAATATGACAGGCTTTTTAAAGTTGAAAATCCAATGAGTGAAGAAGGAGATTTTAAAGATTATATTAACCCTGATTCATTGAAACTGGTAACAGGGTTTGCAGAACCTGCTCTTGCTACTGCATCTGTTGATGATCGTTTTCAATTTTTACGCAAAGGATATTATTGTTTAGATAAGGATAGTACTTTAGATAAACTGGTTTTTAACAGAACAGTCACTTTAAAAGATGCCTGGGCTAGAGAAGTAAAGAAATAAATTGGATTATATCATTTCTTTTTTATCATCGTCTCTCTTAGCTATTTTCATGTAAGGAAAAACAGCGGCCGTCAACATAATAATACTGCAGATCAAAACAAAATAGATCCCGGGTCTTTTTTCTGGACAGTATGCATTGTAACATGAAGTATATAATATATAAGTCTTGATGGCATAAGCAACTATTATTGCTGTGATAAACAAATTTGTCCTTTTTGCCCACACTTTTGAAATTAATGTGAGCATGAGAAAAATAATAGTAAATAAAATAAATGCGTTTCCTGGTTTTCCATAGGCATTTTTCTCGGAAAAAAATCCGGTAAAGTCTTTACCAACATCCGCATGATAGGTCCAGGGCAAAAAACAAATAACTATCAATGATATGCCCGCAATTACCCCGATCAAATTACTATACTTCATATGTAAAACTTAGAAGGCTTATAAGGTAACCCTTATAAGCCTTATTTTGAGTGAGGTCCCTAGCGGATTCGAACCGCTGTAGAAGCTTTTGCAGAGCTTTGCCTAGCCACTCGGCCAAAGGACCTTTTTTTCGATCATAAACTTTTTTGAGTCGTTCATTTTCAGTGTTGCAAAAATAGGGTATTTTTATTCAAATTTAAATATGCAAAACCTGTTTTAATTTTTTTCTTAAAAACGAAATTCAATGAACAATATTGCAGCATCAGAGTTGATCATCAATAATCGCGGGGCTATATATCATCTTAACTGCAGGCCTGAAGAAATTGCCCATACGATCTTAACTGTAGGAGATCCTGACAGAGTAAAAGAAGTTAGCAAATATTTTGACAGCATAGAATATCAGAATAATCACAGGGAGTTTATTACACACACCGGATTTCTTGGGAAAAAAAGGATATCTGTTGTTAGTACTGGCATTGGTCCGGATAATATTGATATTGTTTTGAATGAACTGGATGCTTTGGTCAATATTGATCTTGAAACACGAGTGATTAAGGAAGAATTAACTGCTTTAAAAATTATCCGGATAGGCACTTCAGGATCACTTCAAAAAGGAATTCCGGTTGACAGTTTTGTGGCAAGCACACATGGGCTTGGATTAGATAACCTTCTTCATTTTTACATAAATAATAACAATGAAGAGGAAAAACAATTATTACATGCTTTTAATACGCATACCCAAATGCATCAGGCTATATCAGAACCTTATATTACCGGAGCAAGTATTTCCTTATTGAAAGATTTTGTTGTTGGTTTTCATCATGGGATAACAGTTACCTGCCCTGGATTTTATGGGCCTCAAGGGCGTATATTACGTATGGGATTAAAACAACCTCAATTGATTGACAGACTTACCGGTTTTAATTTTGGGCAACACCGTATTACGAATTTTGAAATGGAAACTTCAGCAATTTATGGAATGGGAAAGATTTTGGGGCATCATTGTTTATCTTTAAGTGCCATTGTTGCAAACAGGATCACAAAGGAATTTAGTGCGGATGGAAATGCAGCAGTAGAGAATTTAATAAAGAGAACGTTGGAGATTGTTGAAAAATAAGTGGCTTGAGTGGAATAGCAAGTAGCAAGTATGAAATAGTGAGTGGCGAGTGGGTAATGGGAAGTGGCGAGTAGCAAGTGGGGAATGGCGAATGGCATGTAGGAAAATCATGATTCGTAACCTAAAATTGAAAACTATGCTTAATTTATCACACAAAGATCTGGAAGTATATAAAATATCTTTACTAA
>JANOPU010000165.1:0-11390 GCA_031422055.1 Ferruginibacter sp. | reverse complement strand
TATATAAATATGTTCATCAGCAGTGTTATTATGTCTACATTATTTTTTGGAGGTTATGATATTCCGTTTGTGAATGAGGCAAATTTATCGCCGAACATTGCTGCTTTATTGGGTGTAATTGCACTGATGGCGAAAGTAGTTTTCTTTATATTTTTATTTATGTGGGTAAGGTGGACCATACCAAGATTCAGATACGATCAGTTGATGCATCTTGGTTGGCGGATCCTGATCCCACTGGCATTATTCAATATGCTGGTTACCGGTGGCCTTATTTTATATTTTAATAAATAATAACAGCGCATTAATACATTATTTTTGCAAACCTTTTATACATGCAAGCACTAACAAACAGAGTTAAAAATGTAAGCCGCCAGCCGATGACGATGTGGGAGCGACTTTACCTGCCTGCTATTTTTAAAGGTATGATGATAACATTCAGTCATATTTTTAAGAAAAAACCTACGATCAATTACCCCGAAAAAACACGCCCATTCAGCCCGGTTTTCCGTGGGTTACAGATCTTAAACCGGGATGAAGAAGGAAGGGAGAATTGTACTGCTTGTGGATTGTGCGCAGTAGCCTGCCCGGCAGAAGCCATTACAATGGAAGCAGCTGAAAGGCAACCTGGCGAAGAGAATTTATACAAAGAAGAAAAATATGCAGCTAAATACGAGATCAATATGCTGCGTTGTATCTTTTGTGGTTTATGTGAAGAAGCTTGTCCAAAAGATGCCATTTACCTGAGTGAAACTTTTACACCTGCAGATTATGAACGCAAACAATTTATTTATAATAAAACAGATTTGTTGATACCGCATCCTAAGCAAGATCCTGAGGCGTATAAAAAAGCATTGGGCAACAGGGCAAAAAAAGAAACGGTTAATTAGTCAATATCAAAAAATGAATATTACAACACTGTCATTTATTTTATTATCAATCATGGCTATTGGCAGTGCAGTCATGATGATTCGAAGCAAAAGCCCGGTACACAGTATTTTATGGCTTATCATTGTATTCTTTGCTATTTCAGGTCATTATGTTTTATTAAATGCACAATTCCTGGCAATTGTTAATATCATAGTTTATGCAGGTGCTATCATGGTTCTTTTTCTTTTCGTGGTCATGTTGATGAATTTAAATGCAGAAACTGAGCCGGTGAAAAATTACAGGCTTCAGTTAATAGGAGTAATATCAGGAGGTGCACTTCTGTTAATTCTTTTATCTGCCCTTATGAAAATGAACTCGCAGCAAATGGTGCAAATGAAAATTGGTGATCCGGGGCTGATCAGTAATTTGGGAAAAGTTTTATTTACAAATTATATTTTGCCTTTTGAACTCAGCAGTATCTTATTTCTCAGTGCAATGATAGGGGCTGTAGTTATTGGAAAAAAAGATTAATGAATCATGGATATTAAAGCATACATCGTTCTGGCACTCACATTATTCACCATCGGTATTATCGGTGTATTGGTGCGTCGTAATGCCATTATCATTTTTATGTGTGTGGAACTGATGCTGAATGCGGTGAACTTGTTATTAGTAGCTTTTTCAAAAATGCATGCGGTAAGTGCAGCAGTGAAAGCCTCTCCAACATATGCCAGCGATGCACAGATATTTGTATTTTTTATCATGATCGTGGCAGCGGCTGAAGTAAGTGTTGGCCTGGCTATCATCGTTATGCTTTATCGCAATACCCATTCAGTAGATGTAAATTTTTTAAACAGGTTGAAGAACTGAGGACCGAAAATAGCTTATGAGTAACGTTTTACAAATAGCATGGCTGATACCGATACTGCCTTTGATTGGCTTTATCATCAATGGTGCAGGGCGAAATAATTTATCAAAAGGAGTTTCAGGCTTCATCGGCAGTGCCGTAGTTTTCGCTTCATTCCTGTTGAGCATCTATGTTTTTATACAGGTGAAGAATGGCCATACAGATGTTCTACACTATTTTAATTTCATTAATATTGAGTCTTTAAAGATCGCATTTGATTTTAAGCTGGATCAGCTGTCCTCTTTATTCCTTTTAATTATTACAGGTGTTGGTTTTTTAATTCATGTGTATTCTACTTCATATATGCATGAGGAACCGGCAAAAGATTTTGCAAAATATTTTGCATTCCTCAACCTGTTTGTTTTTTCCATGTTACTGCTGGTAATGGGGGCCAATTATGTCATCATGTTCATCGGTTGGGAAGGTGTAGGGCTTTGTTCTTACTTACTCATTGGTTACTGGTTTAGAAACAATGATTATACCATTGCTGCAAAGAAAGCTTTCATCATGAATCGTATTGGTGATCTTGGATTTTTACTGGCAGTATTCTGGCTCATCGCAAAAGTTGGAACCGTTAGTTTTGATGAGGTTTTTAGCACGGTAAATCTGGCTAAACTCACATTAACCGATAAAACCGGTATCACTTTGTTATTATTTATCGGCGCAACAGGCAAAAGTGCACAAATACCTTTATATACCTGGTTACCTGATGCAATGGCAGGCCCAACGCCTGTTAGTGCACTGATACATGCTGCTACAATGGTTACAGCCGGTATATATATGATCGCACGCAGTAATATCTTATATACGATGGCTCCGCTTACCCAGGGAGTGATCGCTATTGTTGGACTGGCAACTGCTGTGCTTGCTGCAACTATTGCACTGAAACAAAATGATATTAAAAAAGTTCTGGCATACTCTACCGTTAGCCAATTGGGAATTATGTTTTTAGGCCTCGGGGTCGGAGCATATACCGGAGCCGTTTTTCATGTAATGACACATGCATTTTTCAAAGCATTGTTATTCCTGGGAGCAGGTAGTGTGATCCACGCCATGAGTGGAGAACAGGATATGCGAAATATGGGTGGATTGAAAAAGCACATGAATATAACTCATCTTACTTTTTTGCTCGGATGCCTGGCCATTGCTGGTATGCCCCCTTTCTCCGGATTCTTTTCTAAAGATGAGATACTGGCGGCAGCTTACGCAAATAACCCACTGCTTTGGGGTATTGGTGTCATAACGGCAATGATGACTGCATTCTACATGTTTCGGTTATATGCCATGACATTTCTCGGTAAATTCCGTGGTACACATGATCAGGAACATCACCTGCATGAGAGCCCTTTTGCTATGACCTTTCCCTTGATCATACTTGCATTACTTGCAGTAATTGGTGGCTGGGTTGGTATTCCGGAAGTGTTTATGCATGGTGGACATAAATTGGAAGCATTTTTAGAACCAGTATTTGCGAATACGAATGAATATGTAAACGCTCATCATCCCCATGAGCATTTGTCTCCTTCAAAGGAATATATACTGATGGGAGTTTCAGTTGCAGGCGCATTGATCGCTTTATTATATGCCTGGAACAAATTCAGTAAATATGAAAAGACTGAATTGCCTTCAACAGGTTTTGCAAAATTACTTGAGAATAAATGGTATGTGGATGAAATATATCAGTCAATTATTATTCAGCCTTTAAGATCTTTATCAGTATTTTTTAATAATGTAATTGAGAAAAAAGGGATCGATGGTTTTGTAAATGGCACCGGTAAGGCAGTGAATTATGGAAGCCGGCAATTACGATGGTTGCAAAGTGGGCAGGTTGGGGCCTATGTATTATTAATGGTTATTGGAATTTTAGTTTTATTTATTATACAATTGTTTTTGTAAAAAGATGGGCAATTATATTACATTTCCTGAATTACTGATCTGGTTACCAATGCTGGCGGGCATACTATGTTTTATTTCAAAAAAGGAGCAATCTGCAAAAACGATTGCATTGATATTTTCATTGATCGTTTTGGTAATCTCTGCAGTAAGTTTATTTTATACAGATTCAAAGTTTGCAACATGGAATATTGTAAACTACTTTTATCCAAATAATATTGGCAACTCTTTTTATGTTGGCCTCGATGGTACAGGACGTTTACTTACTTTTTTAACGGCTTTGGCATTTCCTGTTATTTTTATTGCAACGTACAAGAATAATTATAAGAATGCAGCTTCTTTTTATGGATTAATGCTGCTGACACAGTCGGGCCTAATGGGTGTGTTTTGTGCAATGGATGCCTTGTTGTTTTATTTTTTCTGGGAACTGGCACTTATACCAGTTTATTTTTTATGCAGCAAATGGGGTGGCGAAAAAAGGATACAGGCAACTTTCAAATTTTTTGTGTACACATTCACGGGATCTTTATTAATGCTAATCGGTATTATTTATGTTTACCTGCATACACCCGGCCGTGCATTTGATGACAACACAAGCTCTGTTCATTCATTCGCATTGAATGCATTTATGAATGCATCACTCAGTGCATCGGAACAAAACTGGTTATTCTGGTTATTTTTTATTGCATTTGCAGTTAAAATGCCCATATTCCCTTTTCATACCTGGCAACCCGATACGTATGATCAATCACCAACATCAGTAACCATGGTTTTGAGTGGCGTAATGGTTAAAATGGGCTTATTTGGATTGATCCGTTGGCTGATACCAATATTCCCGTTAGCTACCGTTAAATTCAGTCATATTATAATTATCCTTTCAGTCATTGGTATTATTTATGCAAGTTTCATTGCTATTGTACAGGATAATCTCAAAAAACTGGTTGCATATTCTTCCATAGCACATATTGGACTCATGTGTGCAGCAATTTTTGCCATGAATCAGCTAAGTGTACAAGGTGTATTGTTGCAAATGTTTAATCACGGAATTAATATCATCGGGTTGTGGATCGTAATAGAACTTTTGGAAAAACAAACCGGCGTTAAACATATATCTCAACTTTCCGGAGTTGCCAACCGAGCACCTGTTTTAACTATTTTACTCGTAATCATTGCATTGGCAAATATTGCTTTGCCTTTGACTAATGCATTTACAGGTGAATTTTTAATGCTCAGTGGATTATATCAGTTCAATGTATGGTATACGGTAGCTGCAGGTTTAGGGATCATTCTTGCTGCAGTGTATACGTTAAATATGATCCGGAATGTTTTTTATGGCAATACAAATTCAGTGGTTGATACTGTAAATGAGATATCGTTCAATGAAAAATTCATATTGGGTTTCATTGTTTGTTTGATTTTCATTATCGGCATCTATCCGCAACCGGTTATTGATCTTACAAAAAGTGCAGTTACGGAACTGATAACTAAAATAAAATAGTTTTAGAGTTATATTATGAACGCAATTATATTATCTGCAATCTGGGGCATTTTAATGATGTTTAGCGCTGTGTTTATTAAAAGTAAAACTGCACCTAAATACATTGCTTTGGCAGGAATCATTTTGATATTTGCAGCCAATGCAATAGAATTATACAGCGGCAATTCTTTTTTTACTATTGATGTGCATGACATGTTACGTACCGGAAGCTTTAATCTTACTTTCATTGCCGTAGCATTGGGTTGTACCGCTTTTTATTTTCTGTTAAGCGGCGGTGAATTTGAGAAGACAGGTCCGCATGTGGCAGAATATTTTGCACTCATCTTCTTTGTATTATGTGGAGTGTCTTTATGTGCCACATTCAATACTTTACTGATGTTATTCATTGGTATAGAGATCATGTCTATTCCTTTATACATACTAACAGGTAGTGATAAACGTAATCTAAAAAGTAATGAGGCGGCACTGAAGTATTTTTTAATGGGTGCTTTCTCAACCGGCATCATGCTTATGGGAATTGCTTTTATTTATGGCGGTACGCCTAATGCGTCATTTTATATCGACAATATTCAATTGGGTACCGGTAAAATGCCTGTAATGATTGCGGTGGGTTTGGTGATGCTAATGGTTTCAATGTCATTTAAAGTTTCAGCAGCACCCTTTCATTTCTGGACGCCGGATGTTTATGACGGTGCACCAACGGTATTTACTTCTTTTATGAGTACGATCGTAAAAGTGGCTGGCTTTTTTGCTTTTGTCAGGCTATTTGAAAATTCATTTGGTAAAATACAATCACAATGGCAAACACTGATCGTTTTCATAACGATTGCCACATTACTGATTGGAAATGTTACAGCAGTTTTTCAACAAAGCGTTAAACGAATGCTCGCTTATTCAAGTATTGCACAGGCTGGTTTTATGATGTTGGCTTTGTTTGCATTAAATGATAGGGCTAAGGAAGGTCTCGTTCTGTATGCTGCTGCTTATAGCCTTGCAACTATTGGTGTTTTTTCCATTCTCTTAAAAATGAATGATTATACAATAGATGGGTTTAACGGGCTGGCGAAAAAACATCCCCTGCTGGCACTTACCACAACTGTTTTTTTACTTTCACTTACCGGAATACCGCTTACAGCCGGCTTTCAAAGCAAATTTTATATGTTGATGGCTGCTGTTGAAAACGGCCATCACTTCTGGATCGTTATTATTGCTGTTTTATTTGCAGCTATAAGTGCTTATTATTATTTCAGAATAATACAGGCCATGTATTTTAAAGAACCTTTGGAAGACATCGTTCAAACAAGTGAAGTAACTGTATCTTTTAAAATACTTCTTGTTATTACTGCTTTAATGATAATAATACTTGGCGTTTATCCTGAGTTGATCCTTGGTTGGTTATATCATTGATATTTTACCGCCTGTAAAACTATTTACCAAAAACATACAAGCCTTATTTACCTTTAGGTTCAATATTTAAGTATGACCTATAGAGATTCTTTATCACTTTCCTGGACAAACATAAAAGGCAATAAATTACGTTCATCTATTACTATTATAATCATTGCCCTGGGTATTTTTGCATTAATACTTATCATTACAGCCATTAAAGCAGCCAGTAACAGCCTTACATCAAGTTTTTCAACGATGGGTGCAAATGCCTTTAGCATCCGGTATAAAGAACGGAATATTAATTTTGGCGGTGGCGGTGGAGATAATGCTAAAAAATCAAAAAAGTCTTCTTTAAAAGAAAAGAAATCAAACATGGGTATTCCGATAACTTATGAGGAAGCCCGCGCTTTTAAAGAAAGATATTCATTCCCTGCAGCAAAGGTTGGAATTGCTTTACGTGGCCCGGCAGGTATAGTTGTAAATACGAATCAACGTAAAACAAATCCTGATGTAAATGTTTATGGTGGTGATGAAAATTATCTCGAATTGAACGCTTATAAAATTGTGTATGGACGGAATTTTACACTTACTGAAATAGAAACCGGAAGAAACGTTTGTATGATAGGAAGTGGAGTTGCAACAAGGCTTTTCCAGAATAATAAATCAAAAGCCATTGATGCGGTAGTAAGTGTAGACCATGTACCTTACAGAATTATCGCAGTTCTGGATGAAAAAACATCCAGTGCATTTTTTAATTCCAGTAAAATAATTGTTACGTCTTATAATAATGTCAGGCGGCTATTCTCTACCAGGTATATCTCTTTTAATATTGCGGTTAAAGTTACAGATCTTAAACTGATGGATGTTGCAACAGGTGAAGCAAAAGGTACTTTCAGGCCTATCAGAAAACTGGAGACAAAAGAAGAGAATAATTTTTTTATAGACAAAAGTGATAGCATTGCCGAATCTTTACTGACAAACCTTGGTTTTTTGGAAACCGGGACCATCGGAATTGCTTTAATTACTCTGATAGGTGCTGCTATTGGGTTAATGAATATTATGCTGGTTGCAGTTAATGAACGAACAAAGGAAATAGGTTTGGCAAAAGCATTGGGAGGCACCAAAAAAGATATTCGATCTCAATTTCTCTTTGAATCTGTATTAATCAGTATTTTAGGAGCTATTGTTGGTATTATTTCCGGAATATTGGTTGGAAATATAGTATCCCTGCTACTTAATACCGGTTTTGTAATTCCTTGGGGATGGGTAATAGCAGGGATATTTGTTTGCTCATTTGTTGGTTTGGCTGCAGGTTTGTATCCTGCATATAAGGCGTCAAAATTAGACCCGATAGTTGCCTTGCGATATGAATAGTTTCCAAATGCAGCATTCATATCCATATTCCAGTCATAAACATTAATAAAATAAAAAAATTTTATAAGCAAAATTGTTGCTTTGAAATATTTTATTAACTTGTGTGTTACCTTTTCGATGCCTTCGAAATGAGTTTATGAAAGTATTTTCATGAAAAAACGCATTAATAACTATTTTTTTAATTAATTAAACTTTTAACTATTTAAATCAGAATGTCATGGCAGAAACAAGACCAACAGCAACTGTAAAACCAGTTTCATCAGTACAGGCAAAAAAATCCAGTAATGCAATTTCTTTAATAGCACCGGTAGTATGCCTGGTGATTGGTTATCTCATTTGGAGATTTGTATTGGGAGCAGGTTCAAATTTTGGAGTAGGCGCCGAAAATGGAGGATTTTGGCCAGAAAGGCATGATCCAAAAACGGCTTTAAGTAAAATGTACCTGGGAGGTATTATTGTACCCATTCTGATTGGTACCTTTTTAACCATGATAACTTTTGTTATTGAAAGGTTTATGACCGTTACAAAAGCAACCGGTACAGGTAGTAATGCAGATTTTATCCGTAAAGTTCAATACCACCTGGCTAATAAAAATGTTGATGCTGCCCTGGCTGAATGCGACAAGCAAAAGGGATCTGTTGGAAACGTAATGAAAGCCGGCCTTTTCCGCTACAGGGAAATGATCAGCAACAACGAGCTCAGCACCGAACAAAAAGTAATGGCTATACAGAAAGAAGTGGAAGAAGCAACTTCTCTCGAACTTCCGATGCTTGAAAAAAACCTGGTGTTTCTTTCTACCATTGCTACCATTGCAACCCTCGTTGGACTGCTAGGTACGGTAATTGGAATGATACGTGCATTTGCGGGACTGGGTGCTGATAGCGGTGGTGCCGCATCTGCTGCTGCGCTTTCTATCGGAATTTCTGAGGCATTGTATAATACAGCACTGGGCATCGGTACTTCAGCCGTTGCTATTGTGTTCTACAATATTTTTACCACAAAGATTGATGGCATCACTTATGGTATAGATGAATCAGGATTTACATTAACCCAAACTTTTGCTTCCCTATACAAGTAATTGTATGGAATAATTAATTAAAATGCATCTATAGTATAAGTTTTAAATCAGAATTATATGCCAAAAGTTAAAATACCACGCAAGAGTACCAATGTTGATATGACAGCGATGTGCGATGTGGCTTTTTTACTGTTGACCTTCTTTATATTGGCAACAACACAAAAACCACCCGAGGTTTTAGCCGTTTCTCCGCCATCCTCAGTTTCGAGCACAGCGGCACCGGATAAATCCATTTTGATCACCATGACCAATGAAGGAAAAGTGTTTTTGACCCTGGGAGACGAAACTAAAAAATCGGCCATTGTTGAAGATTTCAATACTAGAAAAGGGCTTCAATTGTCAGCATCAGAACTTGCTAAATTAAAAAAATCAGAATTTATTGGCCTTCCTGCTAATATGTTAAAATCCGCCCTGGCCTCCAACCAGGTCATACCGCCTGATAAAATGCCGGGAATTCCCATTGACAGTACTAATAACGAATTGTCTGAATGGATACGGAGTGTTACTAATGCATACAAAGGCGGAAATCAAAGGGATCTTGAAAAGATGTTACTGGTAAAAGGCGACAATAGTGCCTTATACCCCATCTTTAAACAAGTAAAGCAGGCATTCAAAAAAAATGAGATATTTAAATTCAGGATCGTAACAAATTCTGAAGATATTCCGGGTGGATCTGAGTTATCCAAAAAAGCGTTATCCGGGTCAAAATAATTAACATCTAAACAGTATTATCATGGCAGAAATAGATACCTCGTCGGGGGGCGGACATAAAAAAGGCCCCGGCGTTAAAAAATCAAAAAAATTATCTACCCGTGTAGATCTGACTCCAATGGTGGACCTGGGATTTTTGCTCATCACATTCTTTGTATTTACTACAACGATGAGCCAGGCTACAGCTATGAATATGAATGAACCCAAAGACGATGATGTAGAGAACCAAAAAAAGGTTAAGGAGTCAGGCGCTATGACCATTCTACTTGGAAAGGCAAACCAGGTTTATTATTATTTTGGAGAATTACATGCTGATAAAATAAGTGAAGAATTTAAGAGTACAAATTTTAAGGATATTCGTAAACTGATCCTTGATAAAAAAAATGGTACACCTATTGATGATCTGATGTATATCATTAAATCTGATTCTTCCTCTACATTTAAGAATTCAATAGATATCCTGGATGAGATGAGTATATCACTGGTTCCTCCAGGGCATTATGCCGAAGTGGATATAACTGAAACTGATCGAATGCTCATCAGGAAGACAGAAGAAGCTAATGGTATTAAATAATTATGGATTAAGGTATTTCCTGAATCTATCTAATCAAAGAGATTAACATGGAAGCAAATAAAATTTTACAGGCTGATATATTAGATATTATTTTTGAAGGTAAAAATAAAGACTATGGAGCCTATGAATTAAGAAAAACATATAGTAAGCGGCTCACTAAAGCGCTGATCATTACCGGATCCTTGCTTTTATTAGTTTTTCTGGCAAGCCTGACTGCCAAATTGATCAATAGTAATAAAAAAGAAGCCATTGAAGTTGTGGATACTCAAATGGCAGAGATCAAGAAAGAAGAAGCGGCACCGCCACCACCACCTCCGCCGCCGGTTCCACCACCACCACCGGAAATTAAGCAGGTGCAATTCACTCCTCCAAAAGTGGTTAAGGATGAAGAAGTAAAACCAGATGAAAAGATCGAAGAAATTGTGGAAGAAGCGGCCATCAGCACAAAAACGGTAGAAAGCGAAAATACTGTACAGATTGTGCAGGCACCTGTGGAAGATAAGGGCTCGCAGGTAGTGGAAGCTCCTAAAGCCGATGACGAAAACAAGGTATTTAACAAAGTTGAAGTTGAAGCAGCCTTTCCCGGAGGCGATGCAGCCTGGGCGAGGTACTTGAAAAATAATCTTGATGCAAACACACCGATCGATAATGGTGCACCGGAGGGTACTTATCAGGTGATTGTTCGTTTTATTGTAAGTAAGGATGGCAGTATCAGTGACGTAGTTGCTGAAACAAAACATGGTTTCGGTATGGAATCAGAAGCTGTAAAAATAATTAAGAAAGGTCCTAATTGGAAAGCGGCTTTACAAAATGGCCGTAACGTTAATGCTTACCGTCGCCAGCCAATTACTTTCGTGGTTTCAGAAAATTAATTAGACTTAGAAGTATTTTTTATAACCTCCCGGATTTCCCGGGAGGTTTTTTATTATAACAAAACCGAAGTAATCTTATTTCTGGCAGATCGTCATTGCGAGTTACCACCATTGGCCAAAGGAAAAAATATGAATGACGTTTAGTAGTTTGCAAAAAAGCAAGGCAAACTACAAACCCCGTTCACTCTATTGGCGTCTTAGAACCCGCTTGCGAGTTTGGGACTGCT
>JANOPU010000164.1:0-3037 GCA_031422055.1 Ferruginibacter sp. | reverse complement strand
GGTAGATGCCATGTCGATAGCACTAAAATAAAAAGCAAGCTGGTTGAGTTCAAAAGGGATAACCGGGTTGATCGGGTAGTTGAAGAATTTTGCGGTACCGGCAGATCTTATTTTATTAAAAACAGCCGGTAGTGTTGAATCGCGGTAAGCATCATTTAAATGTCGGATGTCTGTATTTCTGTCTTTAATAACTACAGTATTGAGTTGAATCTGAGGAGTTGATGTATCCCGGCTAATGTTGCTTGCATCCAGTTTGTTGATGTTTTTATTCGTACCCCACCAGGCTATTCCTTTGGAATCTACCATGGCAGTATTTTCCTGGAAATCTTCCCCTATCAATCCATCATTGCTGTTATACCGGGTGATATTGGCTATTTCCCTGCTTCCACCTGGCATTAGTTCCACATAATTGAGCCCCCTGCCGGTGCCCATCCATAAATTACCTGCACTGTCCTGCACCAGGCTCTTGGGGCGGCTTTCGATCAACCCATGCCGGGTTGTATATTGATAAAACTTTTTCCCGTCATATTTTACCAGCGAACCATTCTTCTCTGAAATGAACCAGATATTGCCAAAACGGTCTTCAACGATTTGCAGGATCTGGGTTCCATAAAACTGTTTATAGAATGTAAATGTTTTGCCATCGTATTTAGTTAGCAAGCCCTGCCTGCTGCTAAACCACATATTGCCCTTTTTATCTTCCAGGATACTCCATATGTCTTCATACGGATCATCTTTCTGCAATTTAAAATGGGTAAAGGAAAGGCCATCAAATTTTACCACTCCTTTATGCAACATGCCCATCCAGATATTCCCTTTTTTATCTTCATACAAACTAAAAAAACCACCGTAAGGCAACCCGCTTTGAGGAGTGTAATAAATAAACTGTTTTCCATCAAACTTACAGATCATACCTTGTTGACTTGCAAACCACATATTTCCATCCCTGTCCTGGATGATATCCCTTACGATGTTTCCATTAAAACCTTGCTGTTGCGTATATGTATAACAGTTATCCCCGCTATATTTAATGATATTGCCATTCTGTGTTCCAAACCAGGTATGACCGTTTCTGTCTTCACAAATACTATATACCATGGTTTGTTTAAGTTCATTTATGCTGCTGAAATGGGTAAACCCTTTTTCATTAAGCCGCATTAATCCGCCGCCAAATGTAGCGAACCATATAATACCGGTTCTGTCCTGTAAAATATACATTACCTGGTTATTCCTGAAACCCTCTTTTACAGTATAGTAAGTAAAATTATTTCCATCAAATTTACAGGCTCCGCCACCTTCCGTTCCAATCCACAGGTTACCTGATCGATCAAACCGGGTGCAATTGATATGATTCAATGGTAATCCTGCCGGTATGGTATAATGAACAAAAATGCTCCGGTTGAATTTAGTAAGGCCATTGTTTGAACCGATCCAGATATTTCCTTCCTTATCTTCCGAAATACTTTTAATAAAAACGCCATCGAATATTCCTTCGGGGTTAAACTGATCGAATGCTTCTCCGTTATACTTAAATAGTCTACCCGGATTTCCGCCAAACCAAATGTCGCCGTTATGATCTTCAAATAAACTAATAATGGTTTTACATACACCCTGATCCTTTGCAAAATGTAAAAATGATTTTCCATCAAACTTAAACAGGCCGGCATCAAAAGTACCAAACCAGATATTCCCTTTTTTATCCAGTATCATGCTTCGGATATTAATACCCCAACCAAGGTTTGCTGTATTTTCAGAAGGAATGATCCAGGTGAAATCATTTCCATCATATTTAGCCAGCCCTCCATCTGTGCCAAACCAGATATTACCTGTTTCATCTTCGAGGATATATCTTACCCAATCATTGGGCAGCCCTTCTTTTGTTGTAAAAAAGGAGAAAAAAGTTCCGTCATATTTTATCACGCCATCACCATTGGTACCAAACCATTTGTTTCCTTTTTTATCCTGGTAAATGGTAATGATATCGTTTGTAGGTAATCCATGTTCTATATCCAGGTATTGCAGGTCGTAATCAGAACCCTCAATAGTACGGGGTTTTAGTGCCCTTTGAAGTGGTCGGTTAAAACAGGGAACCGTTTTAAATGTAACAGGAATGATCTTCGGCAGATCCAGGCCATCAACCCCGGGAATAAGTATTTTGGGAAGTTCTTCTTTTAAAGTGATCGGTTCACCTGCCTGAACGATGTTATTATTAATAACAGTTATGGTTGGTTTGCCTGCTTGTATGATAACAGGTTTACCTGCGGGAAAAGTTTCTACTATTGGCATACTGTCTGCAGGTACTATGGCAGCTTTTGCATCTATTACAATTGGTTTAATTGCTATATCAGCATCCGTTACTTTTTTCTTTTCCCTGTTGCAGGAAAAAAAAGAAAAAGAAACAATGCTAATTAATAGAACAAAATAAAACCGCTTGTGAAGCATGCTCAGTTGATTGTTCATGGAAGATAACAACTTTACTGAAGAAAAAAATAGCTTTACTATGCATTCTTTATAAAATTCAATAAGTAAAACTTATTCTTTAAAGCCGGTTTACCTGAAGACTAAAACCAAATTATTGCAGTTTCATAACGTAAAGGTATAAGTCAATCAGAAAGTGAAAGATTTATTATTTTGTAATTTCATCGATCAGCCGCATAACTTCTACGCCATCTTCAGCACTGCAGGGATTGGGTATTTCATTTAAAAAATATTGCACCGTTCTTTCGATCATGGGTTGTTGAACATGTTGTAATGCATCATAAGTATAAACTGATGAGACACCATTTACTGAGACTGAAATTGTTCTATTGTCAAAAACGCTGAAACTGATCTTACCCTCAGAACCAATGATCTCACAATGATCTGTTGAAAGGCCAGCTGCAGTATTAAAACACCAGGTTCCGCTAAAAATGATGTTGTTCTCAAATAATATCGCTCCTGTTACCATATCATCGGCCTCGTACAGGCCTGCCTGGTTAACCGCCATACCTGTTACGTTTCTTACCTTCCCAAAAAAATAACACATCAGGTCAAGCTG
>JANOPU010000163.1:0-2814 GCA_031422055.1 Ferruginibacter sp. | reverse complement strand
ACCAACAAGAGCCTGGATACAAACGTGCGTATTGCCGGTTGTATATACCCTGGTAGCGGATTGAAATACCCTGTTATTGGTAATGGTCCAGGTAGAGTTACCGGTAGCATCCAGGAATAATCCTCTGGAAGCCAAAGTAGCGCTAAAGAAATTAGAAATATTATTTGCGTTAATGGTATTACCGCTATTGTCAATTGCAGCAGAAGAACCAAGTGAATAGATACAATTGATAGGTAAGTTTACTCCGGCAGCAGAAATATTACAGTTGTTGATATTATTGCCATCGTTACCTGTTACATTTCCCAAACCAAACATTATAACGCCATTGGCAAGAGTAGAAGCCGAACCTAGTATGGTACACTTTTGAATGGTATTACCTGTTGCATCTGCTATGAAACGAATGGCAGCAGAAGCACCGGTTGCAGTGTTTGAAATGGTTAATGAGTTCCCAAATGTATTTAAACCATCAATGGTAACATTGTCTGCACCATTCAGGTCTATTAAACGACCTGTTATAGCTCCGGAGACTGTGATAGCAGAACCTGCATCGGGGTTAATTGATAAAGAAGAATATACAGCACCACCCGAACCACTTGCATTTAATACAGCGGTTGCTGCTTCAGTTGTATTGCCATATAACCGTATATTAAGCACTCCGGTATAAGTACCCAGGTTAATAGCATCAAATGCATCTTTTACGGTTGCATAATAAGTACCGCCACCAGTATTAACACCTTCGTATAAGAATACCGGGTTTGGAGCCGTTACATTAAAGGTTGCTTTATAATTATTGCCGCCGTTATTTGAAGAGGTTGTACCGGGAACTCCGTCAGCATCTGAATAAACTTCCAGGGTATAATTACCGGGTAATAAACCGGTGATCACATTGGTTGCACCGGCAGTACCTTCCCAGGTCTGATTACCACCGCAACCGCCGGCATCATTGGATATAAAACCCATAGATACTATTGTGAAAGAACCGGAAGCACCGGCACTTGTTTTCCATACACGCCAATTTAAACGACCGTTGGTTATATCGCCTCCGCTGCATTTAAATGTTTTATTTTGTCCGCCTTTAACTACCAGCGACTGTGCAAAGGCAAAATTACCCAATGCCGCACCCTGAAAATCAGGATTGCCTGTTGCAGCATTCATATCATAATAGGCATTTGCCCCGCCATTAAGGCTAAGGATGGCATAACTTTCATAGATACCATTCGTTTGAGCGAACACGTTATTTACAAAAGCGCCTGTTGCCAACATCATAAAAACAAAAAACCAACGCATCTTTTGCGCCGGCCTAACCAATAAATTTAATTTGCTGTTATTTACGATTTGAGTGTTTTGGCAGTTGTTGTGTGCTGCCGTAGTTGAAGTCCTGGTAGAGATGTTCATATACATTTTGTTTTAAAAAGTAAATTCCTAAACCTATTTATAAATATAAAAACAAGATTCAAATTAAAAAACGGTTATCCTTAGACGACGTGTTATTCACAGATGGTCAAAAACTCTGAAAACCTGAACAGATCAACCTGTGCGAAAAAAATTTTTGTAATTGTGTTTTGATAGTCCGGATCAATTTTTAAATGCTGTTTAAAGATATTGTTGTTTTTCTTTTGGTTAAAAATTTCTAAAAATAAAATATTCAATTCTTTTAATTGAGTTCATTTTTTCTTTTTAAAAAAGTTGAGGAGGCAATTTTTTGGTCTTCGTAAGGATGGATATTCACAAATCTTTGGTGAATATAAACTGCCTGAATGAAACAAACAAAAAAAATTAACATTATTTTTTAAAGCCCCTTATTTTTTAAATTTAAAATAAGATCAGTCGGGCTACTTTACTTAGAACTGCCCGAAAGCGCCTGCCAGATTGGTTTTACTGATCTACGTTTCGTTAATCTCCACTGCCTACATGAATATTCCGCCATTGTTGGTCGCCTGAATACAAGTGTTCGGAAAATCCCACACTGGCGCAGATATGCAGCAGAGCAAAAGTGCGGTGGCGTATCTGTGCATTAGTATAAAAGAACTACCATGGCGAAGTAGATTGCTCCGCCATTGTTGGTCGCCTGAATACAAGTGTTCGGAAAATCGTTTAATTGCTACGTTCTTTTTTGCTTGTCCAAAAAAGAACCAAAAAAAGACACCCGAAATCGATATACAGCCCGATTTCGGGAAGGAGCTATGTGGTACAATTGTGCAAAGTAGGCTCAACAGTTGTAATCCTACTCTTAAGGACGACGTTCATATAGTTAAAATGCCTTTTTTTACCACACTGGTCAGATATGCAGCAGAGCAAAAGTGCGGTGGCGTATCTGTGCATTAGTATAAAAGAACTACCATGGCGAAGTAGATTGCTCCGCCATTGTTGGTCGCCTGACCATAAGTGTTCGGAAGATTACAATATTGTTCCATCGGAACATTCTATGGGTAACTTATGATGCAAATTCTCTTCCGTTCCGTAGGAACGACTCGTGTAATAACAGCACAATACGTTCCTACGGAACGTTAAATTCTTAAATAAATACTTCAACTACCTGCAAAATGTTCCTAGGGAACAGCTTCAGAACACTTGAGGTCGCCTGACCAACAACTACCCCGAAGACCGATGAATACTAAGCGAATGATAGATACCCGGATTATAGAGATTGAACGGATAAACACGGATTTTTTCGGACCAGATTCATTTTGTGTGGAGTAAATAGAAGTTGAGGTTTTTTTGGAAAGTTACCATTTTAAGATTTGGCTACTGAAACAACAAATTATTTTAATGAAAATGAATAATGTATATCAATTACGCCAGAGGCGTAGCCTA
>JANOPU010000162.1:0-3597 GCA_031422055.1 Ferruginibacter sp. | reverse complement strand
TAAATACTGTTTATATTCGGTATTAAATCCAGCCTATAAGGTTTAAATCTTATGGGTCTACGATAGGTTAATTGATTCTGGTATCATATTTGTTTCCTTTACATTCACGGCACCTAATATTGATTCATAGACCAGTAATTGCCGCTAACAATTTCAAAATTAAATTACATGATATGAAAACACCCACCGGATTTACTGCCTTCACTACAATTACTAAGATCATTTTTATCATCTTAGTAAGTTCCTTTTCAGCAAATGCCCAGTCAATAACCGGTAAATGGAAAATTACGGCTGTTAAAGAGACAATGACTGACAGGTTAACTGAAACACAACAGGACATAACAAAAGAACTGGAAAAAATAACGAATGACCTGGAACAGGTAGTTGAGTTTCGCTCCGATAACAGCTATCTGACTACTATTAAGAAGAAAGGAGTCAATACCGGATTTGAATTGGCAGGTACTTATTCAATTTCGCGTAACCAGTTAAAACTAAATCCCGGTAAATCCAAAGGTACTGCTATAACTAACAGCAAATTCTTATCCAATCCATTAAGCAGCAGGCTGCCCGGTAAAATGATCATTGTATCGCAGACGGGAAACACATTGGTTTTACATTATGGTTCCGAAAGAACAACAAATGGAAAAACTACAGCTATAGATGTTGAAGACAGTTTTCAAAAGCTTTAATTGTTTATTGGCAGTGCATGGACACTGAACATTCGAATATCGACCTTCTATCAGCAGACTGGCAAGTAATAAGTGACATTGAATGATGAAGTGAAACGCCAGATCCCGTTCCGGATTTTGTTTTAAATTTCCTTGTTGCAAATTCCTTGTTCCTTGATCTTTATTCTTAGAAGCTTTTTTATTTGAATGAATTTCGAGCGGTTTTTTTTATTGTATCAGATCCCGGATACGAGTCTCAGATCCCTTGAGAATAATAAACTATTCGAACTATAACTATTATTTAATTGAATACCTTTATCAAAAAAAATATGAAATCCCTTTTCTTATTTATGATCCTTTTCTGTCTGGTCTCTTGTTCTAAAGAAAGTAACAACAATAATATCGTTGGCACAGCAAACGACAGCATTTACATTAGTAGTATACTAGGGTTGGATGTCAATTTTCCTCCCCCCAACGATACTGCTTTCAAAATTGCATGGAAATATGATAATCAACATCGTGTCACCGACTATTGGGAGATAAACAATTATCCAGGAGATACCACCAGGAAAGCCAAACTTTTTTACAATGGCAGCGATTCAATGCCCTATTTGGCAACTATGGTTAGCGGTAATTTTGGCCCCGATTTAAATTCTGAATTACACTTTTTTACTTTCTCTCCTGCGAGTCCACGGCAATTAATTTATGATTCGACCTTATATACGAATCTTTCTAACGGTAGTGCAGGGTTGGAGGTAAGAAGCTTTACCTATTACAACGATTCGATCATCGTTAAAACGAGGAGGAATGGCTTCCCAAGTTTTACCGACAAATACCTTATCATCAAACAAAATGGTAATATTTTATTCGAGGACGACGGGTGGCTGCCAAGGAACCAACAATATGATTCCAGGGAAAACCCTTTGTCGAGGCTGAAGTTCCTCTTGCATGAACATTTTTTGATTGGTGCCGAGATAAATGAACGCTCGTATCTGGAATATGAAAAAAATAACCTTACTGAAATTAACAATGAAAACAGGATAAATATTCCCAGTAAGTTCAAATATACGTATATATATAATGCAAACGGCCACCCATACCAGGTCGTGATTCAGAATTTGTTGTCAACCCCGCAACGTCCAAACCTGTTGAGATATTTTTATACGCGATGATCCATGAAGGATATATTATACAGAATTTGGATGGCAGAGTATTTAGCAGCGGGGTATAACGCAAAGCCAGAAAAATCACCACTCCTATATTTATTAAAAAAATTCTTTCAGGAAACTGAGAGGATTTTTTGCTTTTTGGAATTCAATATTGAACAAGGAAAAAGGAATATCGAACCTGCCTTTGCCGGCAGGCAGGCAAGGAACAAGTAATTTTGAATGAAGATCTGATAGCTGCCTTTACTTCATCATTGGAAATTCCTTGTTCCTTGTTCCTTGTTCATTATTCGAAACGGTAGCTGTTATACCTACCGGCAGGCAGGTTCTTTTTAAAAAGCCTTTCACGAAACTGAATGTTTTTTTTGTTTTTAGGAAATCAATATAGAACACGAAATGCTAAAAAATATAGGTTTTGTCAATTTAAAAAACTTGAATTTTAAATCTCAAATTTTTTTCAAGTTTCCGTTTCATTATATTCCCCAAAAAAATCATGACAATAACTCAAACAGCCTGCCTGGAAATTTCCGGATTTGAAACTTTTTATCTAAAATTTTTACGTAGAATGTCTATTCATGACCGGGCAGAGAGTACTTGTAAAAGTTATGGCCGCAGCCTGGCCGCAATAGCTCTTCATTTTAAACGTATTCCGATACAGCTAAACCACGAAGAAATTGAAGACTACCTGTATTTCACTAAACAAAAGTATGAGAGCGGATCTGATAATTATTTCAAATTTGCCATATGTGCACTAAGATTTGTTTTTCGTATGGAAGGTATGGATGAACTGCGTATAAAGTTGCCCGTTATTAAAAAAAGAAGGAAACTTCCGGTGGTTTTAAGCAAAGAAGAAATGACCGCTATGATGAACATTCCATGCCTGTTAAGGCACCGGGTAATGATCGCAATATTATATGGTTGTGGTTTGCGTTGCGGAGAAGTTCGTAATATAAAAGTAACTGATATTGATTTTGACAGGGCAGTATTGCATGTTCGCCAGGGAAAAGGAAAAAAAGACCGCTATATGCCATTGGGTAATACATTACCAGTTATCATTAGAAAGTATATTAAAATAGAAAAGCCAAAAAATTGGTTATTCCCGGGTAGCAGATGGGGAAAGCAAGGCACCCGATTTTTTTCAGTATTTGAAAATCAATTCGGGCAACGGAGTATTCAATGGGCTATTAAAAGAGCCGCTATGTTAGCCGGGATTTGTAAACCCATAAGCGTTCATAGTTTGCGCCATACTTATGCAACTCATTTACTGGAAGATGGCGTAAATATTTTAACAATAAAAGAATTATTGGGACATGCTAATGTAAGCACAACAATGATATACCTGCATGTGGCACAGATAGATAACAGGCATAAATGCAGCCCGTTAGATAAACTGGAAGGTTTAAAAGTGATTGGATGTATTCAGGGTGAGTTTATTTTCGAATAAAAAAACTGTCTGAATAAATCCGGAAAGCATATTCAGATAACTTTTACTCCGAGGCCTCATCAAATATCAAAACCTGAGCAAAATTCAGGGGTTTAAGTAATCTAATTATTAATTGACAGCCCTACGCTCAGGTAAGAATCAAAAACCGATAAGTTTTTTAAAACCTTATCGGTTTAATTTAGGGTCTGCTGATTTTCTATAAGCATCAGTAAATTCAATAGTTTTCAAGACTTTTGTTATAACCAAGTACAAGCAATAATGGCAAAAGCTCATAAAAACCGTGCATCAAAGCAGCCCTACGTCAGTCCCAATCAATCGA
>JANOPU010000161.1:0-1689 GCA_031422055.1 Ferruginibacter sp. | reverse complement strand
AAACAGCTAACATTGACAGGATTAACGTTCAAAGCCTCCAAATAATCTTTATAAACCTGGCTATGCAGGCTCTGAAACCTGAAGATTTCGAGTGCCAATGCCTCAAAACCAGCTTCTTTCACTCCAAAAACTTTATGATTCCATTGTTCCGGCATGGTCACTTTGTGTTGTCAAAAATTGTAAATTTGTTTTCACTCAAATCGCACCAATGAAACTCAGCCTGTTTGTGATAATGGCCTTAGTGGTAACAATGATTGCCTGTAGCAAAGATAAGTTTGAGACGAAACCTACCATCACGGTAAAATCTATTAACGGAAACCTCGTTCCCCTCAACGGTAACCTTATTATCACACTTGAGTGTACCGATAAGGAAGGCGATGTGCAGGACTCTTTAATCGTTATCAAGAAAAGGCTGAACAAACGGGTGGTGGCCACCATCAGGGATACCATTCGCTACAAGTTTCCCGTATTTCCCAAAAACCCCCGTACACAGGTGCAGGCCACTTTAGATTATCAAAGTATTTTATCTGCTTTCAGCCCGCCGTTTATTCCTGGTTCAAGCCCTGCACAAAGAGAAAGGGATACACTTATTTTAAGACTGGCTGTTCGTGACAATGCCGGTAACACCAGTGATACGATAGATTCGCCAACCATTTATGTGTTCAGGCAGTAATCCTGCTTACCACAGGTAGCTTTGTAAAATGGCTAAAAAGCTTTTCCACTTTTTTATTTACAGCAATCTTTTTATTGCCGGGTGTGCTGTTGCCATGGTGGACCAAACGTACAGGCTGGTCTTACATAGCGGGGTCAATATTTATTATCTTTTCTTTGTAGTATTCTCCACCATTTGTAGTTATAGTTTTCACTGGTATCTCACTTCCAATTCCGTTATCCCCTCACCCCGCATCAAATGGGTGGAAAAAAATCGAAACGTTCATCTTACTCTTTTCATTATTGGGCTGATTGGTTCGGGTATCTTTTTCTTTTACTTGCTTCCTTATTGGCATTGGCTTTTACTTTCTGCTACCATTACTTTTCTTTATTCGGCACCAAAAATTCCTCATCCCTTTTTCAGGGCACTCAGGAAAGTGGCGTTAGGTAAAACTATTTTTCTAGCCCTTGTGTGGATGAATGTAACTACGCTGCTGCCAATTCTAATTTCCGGAGAACACTGGAGAAATGATTTTACGCTTTTTATAATAAGTCGGTTTTTTCTCATTTATGCCATCTGCATTTTATTCGACTACCGGGATCGGGAGGATGATAAAGCAGCAGGTATCCGCAGCCTTATAACTTATTTGAGTGAAAAAGGAATTTTATACTTGTTCCTTTTCTCTCTTATTATTTTTGCCATTTCCACTATGCTGTTATATCCGTATGATTATACTATTCTATCAATTATCATTTTACTTATTCCGGGAATTATAACTGCCTGTTTATACAATTATGCCAAAAGAAACTTTTCTGACGTCTTTTATTATTTCGTACTGGATGGACTGATGGGATTTTCGGCCCTAATAATGCTAATACCCGGTAATTAGCTATTTTTACACCCTTAATTATTCAACTTATGGCGAAAGCAGCAAAGACAAAAAAATCAATTATCAGTACCGAAGCATTTGAGTTTTTAAAATCGTATATCAACAATTATGACCTATGTCTATTCATCACTAACAAAAAAACTAACAC
>JANOPU010000160.1:0-24746 GCA_031422055.1 Ferruginibacter sp. | reverse complement strand
AACATTAAATGGAACCCCTGTTCCGTTAAGCACATTTATATGGATTGCCGAAGCAATTAGTTTTGATGGAAAGTTAATTCGGAGAAATGGGATGACTCCATTGATTAATTAATTTTAAGGTTATGGACACTAAATCCAAGAAATTTAAAATCCTTCTTTACCCTTGCTTAAATCAAGTAACCTATATTTCCTGATATTTGTAACTTTTCCTTCATAAGTTTCAGAAATCGTAATAGAATCATTGTTACAATTAAAGTAATAACCTCCGTGTTCATTATCAAACTTGCCAACATACATTCTAAAACTACTTGAATCTGTTAGGTAATAGTAGGCTACATCGATAAAATTATGGCGATATCTTTCTACAAAAAGATTCCCGTCACAGACAGTAATTGTACGATTATATTTTTTATAGCAACCAGCTAAAAAAAAAGAAAATAATATCACAATACTAAATATTGAGGATTTCTTCATTTTCAAACATTATTTTAAAATTCAAAATAGCCTTTGCTGATTTCCATAAATGCTGCATGCATCCCAATAGTGTTGAAATAATAATCCCTTGGATTATCGCCATAAGGAGCTATGTTTTGCATCCATTGATCAAGCCTATTCGGTACATCATCATGCCCTTTTGTAAGTTCTCCGAGGCCTGCCCATTTATATTGGCGTAAAGTAGGAACATCTGCGTAGATCCCAGTGTAACCAGCATTAAAATTGCCAAAATCTGCTGCACTATTAAATGTGGGATTACCTCGTAAAACGTCATCTGTAAACGATGTTTTTATTTCGGTATTTGTGTTAGCCTTATTATCTTCATCAAATGCCCACGCCACTCCAAAAATAGTTTTCATATTATTTTTATAATCCCAATCAGTATATGGTAATACCCTGGCTACCCATTCGGACTCTGCAGGAAGTGACTGGGCTGTATTTTTATTTTCCTTTAAGATGTTGCTTATAATCCCGGACTTAATGTTACCCCCAAGCTTACCTACATTAATACCTCCAGCACTATGGTCTGCATTTGTATATGTCCTATCTATATCTTTTCCATTAATTGCTGCTGCATGAACATAAACAGTATTATCTCCGTCATTTATTTTTCTTATAACATTTCCTTTAGCGTCTATATGAATAGACACTGGTGCCATTCCATCGGGGTCTATAAATCTAATTGGGTTATCAAAAGCATAACTATAAGTTGACCATCTTCGCATTTGATCTGCTTGGGGATCAATATGGTGCCACCTTCCAATTTGCTGATCATACATCCTTGCCCCATAATCATACCAATCCATACCGCTACCATCTGAAAACTCTTTATGATTTAGTTCCTTACCGTTATATTTAAATTTATTTGCCAACTTACCACTGCCACTTGTACTAATCGCATCCATCAGTAATCCAAACGGATAATAATGATTTTCTTCCATTACCGGTCCTTCATTGGTAATGATCACCAGATCGTCAAAATACACATTCCCTGAATTTAGATCTGTTGTTTGTTGTTCTTCATTGCTAATATACACTAAAAAATAACCCGCCTTGTTAGCCTGTATGTCGCTTTGTACCAGTTTTTTCCATTCAGGTTGCGATGCGTCCATATCACCTACCCTTAAAGCCCCGCCTTTAATAAATTTCATGGCTGTATCCATTAAAATATAATTCAAATAAGCTTTAGGCCTTGTACCATATTTTTTATCGTTCTTATCGTCATTGTTTGTAAAATTCTGCAACGCATTGGGGTCAGCTACAGGGCTTTGTGTGGGGCTCCACAGGGTTGCAGCTTGATCTTTTCCTCCAAAAGTATTAGTATTTCCAAGGCCAAGAATCCCTCCAAGCAAATTCTTCAAAATATCTTCCCTTACATTTTTACCTGATGTTCTTTTAGCTTGCGGACGATAATAATATTGTACCCCAATGGTAAATTTATCGCCGGGTCCAGCCTTTAATATTTTATACGGCGTTTTTCCATTACTGTTACCCGGTCTTAATAAAGAACATTTTTCATTTCCGGGATCTGCATCTTTAAGTTCAGTTGGAACAGCACTGCGTGTAGGTGACAAAACATCTTCCCCAAATAATTCTTTTTCTTTGGCAATATCTTCTTTGCTGACTTTTGGAGTTGGTTCATTTTCAAATGTAGCCTTATACACTTTAGCATCAGTAGGATTTAACTCTTCAGTCAATACCAGGCGAGTGTTGCCTAAATGATCTTTAATAAACCAATCATAAATAAATTCCCTACTTGCGTTCGATTGTAATGCCCACCGGATACGTCCTTCCTCATGGGCAATCTGTTTCAACTGGCCATCTTCATAAATAAATCCATTTACATAATCGGTAGTTGTAATCTTTTGTACGGGGCCTGTATTATCAGTCACAATTTTCTGCAATTTATTACCAAGTGCATCGTATACGAAATCTATAAATCCTTTATACTGTAATTGCGATGGATCTTGGATTTTTATTCCCTTTGGTAAATTCAAATGATTATATACTATTCCCGGGTCTACACCATTTTCGTTCGTAATTACTTTATTCATGTCCCGTATTAAATTCCCATTTGCGTCATATTCATAATCCTGGCCCGTCCTACCAGGGCATTCTCTTCCACAATACTCAATAAAATCACCCAAGCTATTATTCCAATGATTTACATTATCATCAACCGTTAATAACCTGTTACTTATACCTCCGTTATAATAAGTATATACCAGATCGTCAATAGGAATAACAGCGGTTCCATTTACTCCCATTTGTTGCATGGTAAGAATATTTCCGTTTGGATCGTAACTATTAGAAGAAGTAAAATCCTTTTCTGAATGACTCCAGGCATTGCTTTTATTTTCACTAAAATCAGCTTTTGTAAGCCTGTTTGTATTGTCATAAGTATACTGATATTCACGTTTGATGCCATTTCCGTTAGGCTCTGGAAGCCATATTCCCTGCATATCCCTTCCTGCCTTACCGGCGCTTGCCCAAACCATTGCAGCAATATTTCCATTATATTGAGGGGTAGTTAAAGATTGTCCGAAATTAAAAGTGTTATACCCTAATTCATACCCAAAATAGTACCCAGTTGTTGGCAGTATATCGTTATCAAGATGATTCATATTCATGCCACGTATCCAACTACGAATATTATATGTGTATTCCTGTTTACTTTCACAAATTGTTCCATCCCCAGTTTTTTTATTTTTTAACCTGCCCAGGGGATCATATTCGTTATGTACGATCAACTTATCAGCTATTGAACTGTTTATCCCTTTATAAACATCAGTTATTTTACCCTGTATATCGTACACGTTTTTTGTAATTATATTGATTGGTAAAACATCAGTATTAAAATGCGATTCATAAGTACCAAGAATTTTGTTGGTAAAGTCGTATTGTGTAGTAACCACGTCTAATTTATTTGCTACATCTGTTAAAAGGTTTTGCTTTATGGTTTGAATAGGCCTATATTCATTGTCGTAGTATGTAAGTGAAACTAAATATCTAACCGGGTTGTTAATATTCGGATCTAATACTTTGACTTTGGTAGCAGTAACTTTACCTGGTACCAATTTGTTTAAAGTGATTTCTTCAGCATAATCACCGGCATTTGTTACTGTCCCTGGTACATATGGCGTACTATAATTAGTTATAAAGGTATTTGCATTACAGATACTGTTTTCATAGTTATCATATAAAGTAATAGTTAGAATATCTAAATTTGAAACATCAATGAATGAAGGCTTAATACTTATTGTAAGGTCCTCATTTAAAATATTAAATACCTCATTGCCCGGCATTGGATTTGGTTCTATCAATTCTTGCAGTTCTTCTCTTGTTATGTCTTGCTCCCACAATGCCGTTACGTTTGGCCGGTTGATAAAATCATAGAGTGTTACCAGCCATTTTTTTACTACTAACATATTTCCATCCTGAGTAAAGATTAACCTGTCACGCGTGTCATAGACCATATTAACAGGTTGAGCTCCGGGTACATGTTTTGTTATTAATCTTCCTCTGTTATCATATTCGTACCAAAAGCATAATTCATTTTTGATTTCCGGTGTTAGGTGAAAGGACACTTCGGGTCAAAAACTAAAAAAACACAGATTGAATGAAACCCAATAAGAAAGCCCTTTTCAGGGCTTTTTATTTTGTGGAGAGTATCGGGGTCGAACCGACGACCTCTTGCATGCCATGCAAGCGCTCTAGCCAACTGAGCTAACCCCCCATTAATTTTTATTTTCTATTTAGAACCCACGACCTTCCCGATTATCATCGGGACCCTCTAGCCAACTGAGCTAACCCCCCAAATTAGGATTGCAAATATAATTTCATTCCTCTATGCATCAAAATGTATTTCAAAAAAAAGCGCCGTAATATTCAGCGCTTTAAATTATTCATTCAATAATTATCAATTAACCATTACAATCATCCTTCCCAGATATCATCCTTTCCGTCCAACCAAGCTTTCACCAAAGGAGTGGTAACTGATTTTGGTCTTTCCAATGGGAAGCCCAATGCCCTGTCCCAGCAGAGGCTTGCCAATACACCCAGTGCTCTTGATACACCAAAAAGTACCGTATAAAATTCATATTCTACCATGCCATAATGAACCAGTAACGCACCACTGTGTGCATCTACATTCGGCCATGGATTTTTAATTTTTGCAATTGATTTTAATACCGGAGGAACCGCTTCATAAATATTCCATACGGTTTGTACCAAAGGGTCATCCGGCATGTGTTTTTTACCAAATTCCATTTGTGCGGTAAACCGAGGATCAGTTTGTCTTAATACTGCATGGCCATATCCAGGAACAACTTTCCCTTCACTCAAAGTTTTTTTAACGTACTCTACAATCTGTTCCTTTGTTGGTGCATCAGAACCAATTTCCTCTCTTAATTCAAATATCCATTTGATCACTTCCTGATTGGCCAACCCATGCAGCGGACCGGCAAGACCATTCATTCCTGCCGCCAGACTAAGGTAGGGGTCGCTAAGGGCAGAACCAACTAAATGTGTTGTATGTGCAGAAACATTTCCACCTTCATGATCTGCATGAATCGTCATGTATAAACGCATCAGTTCTTTAAATCCTTCATCTTCATAACCCATCATATGAGCAAAATTACCAGACCAGTCGAGTAACCCATTTGGTTGAATATGTTCTCCGTTCTTATACTTACGTCTATATATGTACGCAGCAACCCTTGGCAAACGGGCGATCAGATCCATGCTGTCATCAAATACCGCATCCCAATAATCTTTTTTACTCATACCTGCAGCATATCTTTTCGAAAACTGGCTTTCAGTCTGCAATGCCATAATAGCAACTACAAACTGTGTCATCGGATGTGTGTTTACCGGCAGGGCTTCAATTGTAGTAAAAACATGATTGGGCACATGGCTTCTGCGCTGCCAGGTACTGCTCAGGTGTTGAACATCTTCTTCAGTTGGCAATTCACCTACCAGCATTAGGTAAAATAACCCTTCAGGTAACGGTTCGGTACCATTTTTAATTTTTGGCAACTTCTCTTTTAACTCGGGGATCGAATATCCTCTGAAACGGATTCCATCCTGTGCATCCAGCAAAGATGTTTCTGATACCAGCCCTGTAATTCCACGCATACCCTGGTAAATCTGGCTTAGCGTAACTTCACCAATTTTCTTTTCTCCATGTTCTTTTAACAGTTCCTTGATTTCTATGGCTACTTTATCTGCCTTTTCTTTGAATCTTTCTTTAATGATCCCCATTGTAATGATATTGTATGATAAAAGTTGATATTTTATTTTTGGAAAAATTTATATTCCTTCACTCAACATAGATGTGTAGTGCTCACTCCGGACTAACCGGGGTTATTTGCACAGCATCCAATTATGCAGCAATAAAATGTGTCTAAATTTACGATGAGTATAACTGCTAAACAAAAGTTTTAGAAGAAAGTTGAGATATAAAATAGTAAAGTTGGTTTATTTAGGAGCTACTTTATACAGATAGAATGCAAGGATACCAAAAAGAATATTAGGTGTCCAGGCAGCAAGCCAGGGAGCAAAATCGCCCTTTGTGGCAAAAACCACTGAAAACCTGCTAAACAAAATATATAAAACACTAATAACAACCCCAAGGGCAAGGTGAGAGCCACTTCCACCTCTTACCTTTTTAGAAGCCAGTACCGCACCAATTAAAGTCAAAATAAGCACGGAAACAGGTATGGCATCACGGTTATACCTTTCTACCTGTAAAGTCGACAGCATCTCTGAGCCCCTCATTTTTTCCAATTTAATAAAATTATTAAGGTCAGGAGTTGTCATCTGGTCTTTTAAATAATCGTCTTTTCGCAAGTCTAATGGCCTGAAATTATACCATTCGAATTTTTGATTAGTTCTAGTAACCGTTTCTGTTATTTCATTTATTGTACGTTCCAATACATTATTTAATACCCATTTTCGTGAAGCCGAATCCCAATTAAAATTTAAAGCACGCAGGTTATAAACCATCTTATTATTGACGAACTTTTGTATTGCAAAATTATTACCTGTTTTTGTTACAGTATCATACCCTTTGATTGTTGCATAAGTATTTGAATCAATACGAAAATAAATATATTGTTTATAGGATCCATTCGTTGATCCGGAAACTCCCAGATCATCGATATATTTTTTTTCAAAATCGCCCCATTTCCTGTTTGCATTTGGAACAACATATTGATAGCCTGCCCAAAGCATAGCTGATAAAATAAGTCCGCCGATAACATAAGGCAATAAAAATCTCCGATAACTGACCCCACTGCAGAGTATAGCAATAATTTCTGAACGGCCTGCCATTTTTGATGTGAAGAATATTACGGCAATGAATACAAATAGAGGGAAAAGCATTGCATCAATACGAGGAATAAACCCTAAATAATAATCGGTAATGATCTGAGTAGCTGATAATTTAGATCTTACAAAATCATCTGTTTTTTCGCTAATGTCAACAACAACAACGATAACAGTTAATAATAACAGGCAGAAGAAAAAACTCGAAAGGTATTTCCCTAAAATGTATTTGTCAATTTTTTTCATCCGGTTTGAAAGTTACACAGTATGTATGATATATGATGTAAGATGTATGATTTATGCGTTAGAAAGTATGATCAAGGATTCAGATTTACAGATTGCTTAACACTTCATAAATCATACATCATATATCATACATTTTTAACTATTCCCCTCGCTGCGATCCACCCCGTTGTCCAGGCATTCTGAAAATTAAACCCTCCTGTTATCCCATCAATATCCAATATCTCACCGGCAAAATATAAACCCGGTATTATTTTACTTTGCATAGTATTTACATCGATCTCATTCAAATTAATACCTCCAGCAGTAACAAATTCTTCTTTAAAAGTTGTTTTACCCTTTACTTCAAATTCCTGTGAACATAAAATTTTTATTAATTTGTTTTGTTCTTTTGCGGGAAGGTCTGCCCAGCGGACCTCTGTATCTATGCCGGCTAATCTTAAAAAATATTCCCACAACCGGGCTGGTAATAAAAACGGATTCCTGTTATTTATTTTTTTTGCTGCCATTTCAAATCTTAGTTTCTGCATCTTTTCTCGCAAACTGATCTCATTATAAATGGGCAACCAGTTTACAGAAATTTTGAAATCATAATTTTTTAATGCGAGTTCCCTTGCACCCCATGCAGATAATTTTAAAACAGCAGGGCCGCTCAGTCCCCAGTGAGTTATCAACAACGGGCCACTTTCCTGAAGTTTCATTCCGGCAATCTTAACAGTTACATTCTCCAATGAAATACCCATCAGATCAGTTATGCTATTTTTAGGAATATTAAAAGTAAACAAAGAAGGCACCGGAATTTCTATGGAATGCCCGGTATCTCTGATCCAATCAAACTGTTCCGGTTTTGAATAACCTCCACTTGCTATGCAAATATAGTCAGCTAAAATATTTTTATTACTCAACATCAATTCAAAGCCGGCTGTAGTTTTATGTACAGATTTTACATTTGCATTCATTAAAATTTCAACTTGATATTTATCTGCTTCAAATAACAGGCAATCAATAATGCTTTGAGAAGAATTACTTTCAGGAAACATGCGTCCGTCTGATTCTGTTTTAAGATGTATCCCTCTTTCATTAAACCATGCAATGGTATCTGTTGTGAAAAAATGATGAAAGGCCTTTTTCAAAAAAGAGCTTCCCCGGGGATATTTCCTAATCATATCGGCTATACTGAAACAAGCATGGGTAACATTGCAGCGGCCACCGCCACTTACTTTTACTTTTCCCAAAAGTTTGGATGTCTTCTCTAATAAAACTACCTGGAGATGAGGATTTAGCCTCGCAGCATTAACTGCACAAAAAAAACCCGCAGCACCTCCTCCGATCACTACAAGTTTTTTTTTAACCATAAAATAAAGTGAAAAGTGAAAAACTAAAAGCAATGATATATCTTAGAAGGCATATCTTCCTAAACCTAAACCTAAACCTAAACCTAAACCTAAACCTAAACCTAAACCTAAACCCTGCCTATTTAATAACTCCAGGTCAAATTCTCATTCGTTTTCTCAGCTGTTTCAATTTCAACGAATGAAGAAAGTATATCCGGTTCGTCTTTAGTAATACATATATCATGTTCAAAATGTGCAGAAACCTTATGATCTTTCGTTAATACAGTCCACCCATCATCCAGATGAATTACATCTTTTGTGCCAAGGTTTATCATTGGTTCAATGGCCAGTACCATTCCTTCTTTTAATTTTGCGCCAGTTCCTTTTTTTCCATAATTAGGTACCTGAGGATCTTCATGTAATTTTTTTCCTAACCCATGACCAACCAATTCTCTGACAACACCAAAACCAAATTTTTTTTCAGTGTATTCCTGTATCGCATTTGCAATATCCCCGATACGGTTACCATGTCTGGCTTTTTCAATACCAATATATAACGATTGCTTGGTAACTTTTAATAACTGTTTTACTTCTGCAGCAATTTCACCTATCGCATAGGTATATGCGCTATCGCCGTGAAAGCCGTTTTTAAAGACCCCGATATCCAGTGAAATAATATCGCCATCCCGTATCAGTTCATTGGAAGGAAAACCATGCACTACTGCTTCATTCATAGAGATGCAGGTAGCAAATGGAAACCCATAATAATTTTTAAAAGAAGGGGTTGCACCGTTATCCTTAATAAATTCTTCAACGATATTATTCAGCTGTATACTGGTTATTCCGGGCTTCATAATTTTTACTGCTTCAGCATGTGCCCTGCCTACCAGCAGACAGCTTTCCCTCATAATTTCAATTTCTTCCCTGGTCTTATACTGAATCATTGATTATTTGAATTATATTTTTTAGTACTTAAAACAAACCCTAACGATTGGTTCGTTAGGGTTATTAAAAAGTTGTTGTTATTATTGATATCCCCGTGGATTGAATATTACATTCCGGATGCAACAGTCTGACGGCCCTGCAATCTTCCTGATGACATCAACCCATCATATTGACGCATTAAAAGCTGTGTTTCTATCTGCTGCAATGTATCCAGGATAACACCCACCATGATCAGCAATGAAGTTCCTCCAAAGAAAGTAGCAAAATTCTGCGACATATTAAATACCACCTGTATCAGACCGGGTAAAATTCCAACAAATGCAAGTAATACGGCACCTGGTAAAGTTATTCTATCCATGATAGTTCCGATATAATCTGCCGTTGGCTGGCCCGGCTTAACACCAGGTATAAACCCATTATTCCTCTTTAATTCATCTGCCATTTGTTTAGGATTAAATATCAAAGCAGTATATAGGAATGTAAATGCGATAACACAAGTTGAGTAAACGATCATGTAAACAAAGTTTGTATGATCAGTAAAATATCTGGCCCAACCTTCCCCGGTAAACCCAGTAAATATTGTTGGTAAAAATAAAATCGCCTGTGCAAAAATGATCGGCATAACACCAGCGGCATTAACCTTTAATGGAAGAAAATTTCGTGCACCCCCAACCTGCCGGTTACCAACTATTTGTTTGGCATAATTTACAGGAACTTTTCTGGTACCCTGCACCAGTAATATAAGTCCCATAATTACTCCTATCAGGAAAAGGATTTCAACAAGCATGATCAATAAACCTCCAACGCCTCTTTGTGCAATCCTTGCTGCCCATTCCTGGCCAAAAGCTTGTGGAAGTCGTGCAAGAATACCTATCATGATGATAAGAGAAGTACCATTTCCCAATCCTTTATCTGTTATTTTCTCGCCCAGCCACATCACGAATAAAGTTCCAACAGTTAAAATAATTACTGTTGATATCCAGAAAAAGTTACCGTATGCTGGAATCAATGCTTCTGCGTTTGCCGGGCTGTTTAAATAACCGATGTATGCAGCTGCCTGAAAAGCAGTAACAATAACGGTCAGGTAACGTGTCCACTGGTTAATTTTCTTTCTGCCACTATCACCTTCTTTTTGAATTTTTGCCATCTGAGGAACCAGAATGGTCATCAACTGCATAAAAATTGAAGCAGAAATATATGGCATGATACCCAATGCAAAAATGGATGCTTTAGAAAAAGCGCCTCCAACAAATGCATCCAGCAAACCAAGCATACCACCTTGTGTACTGCTTTGAAGATTAGCTAATTTATTTGGATCGATACCGGGTAAAACGATAAAAGAACCAAGCCTGTAAATAAATAACAATACCAGTGTAAAAATTATTTTATTACGCAGCTCTTCAATGCTCCAGATATTTTTCAGTGTTGTAAGAAATTTCTTCACAGAATTAAATCGATTTAAATGTGTGCGCTAAAATTAAAAACACGCATATTTTTTATGCGTGGGCAAATATCGGGATTTTATTTCACTATTTCAACAGTACCACCGGCAGCTTCAATTGCAACTTTCGCTTTTTCACTAATGGCATTTACCTTGAAAGAAAATTTACCTTTAATTTCTCCATTACCCAATATCTTGATATTATCAAACTGGCTTATCAAACTATTGATGTATAAATTCTGGTGATTGAATTCAGTAATGCCGTACTTTTCAGCATATTGATCTATTTGACCCAGGTTTATAACCTTGTATTCAACCCGGTTGATATTAGTAAACCCACGTTTTGGAACTCGACGCTGAATAGGCATCTGGCCACCCTCATGTCCTTTTTTACTTTTATAACCGGCACGGCTTTGTCCACCTTTATTACCTTTCGTTGATGTACCGCCCTTACCGCTAGCCTCACCGCGGCCAATGCGTTTTTCTTTGTGCGTTGCGCCTTTTGCAGGCTTGAGAGTGTGTAAATTCATTTTTATTGATTTTAGACTTACGGGGTATCACCCCTCGCTTAATTAATTGATAATTTTTTAATTGATAATTGATAATTTAAAAGGCTTTACGATTAATGAAGAATAATAATTATCCATTAAACCGTTATCAATTATCCATTTCTTATGCCTCTTCCACTTTAACCAGATGATGAACTTTTGTCACCATTCCTAATATCTGCGGAGTTGCTTCTACTTCAACCGAAGCATTCATTTTCTTTAAACCCAATGCGATCATGGTACGCTTCTGGCGTTCAGACCTGTCGATTACACTTTTTACCTGGGTTACCTTAATTTTCTTCATTGTTCAAATTTTATTAGACGATGTATGATTTATGATGTTTGATGTATGATGTGTTCTGAAAATCATACATCATAAATCTGACATCATATATTTGAATTATCCGTTAAATACTTTCTTTAAAGAAATATTACGTGTTTTTGCTATAGCAATTGGCTCACGTAAAGTTGCCAAAGCTTTAATGGTTGCTTTAACTACATTATGAGGATTGGCTGAACCCAGGTTCTTTGCCAGTACATCTGTAAGTCCAACAGCTTCCAAAACAGCACGCATACTACCTCCGGCAATAACACCGGTACCATGGGAAGCTGGCTTAAGCAATATCTTTGCTGCGCCGTCTTTACTCAACTGATCGTGAGGAATGGTACCATGCATGATAGGAACTTTTATCAGGTTCTTTTTTGCATCTTCAATTCCTTTGGTAATAGCTTCCTGTACTTCTTTAGCCTTACCCAAACCATGACCAACAACACCTGCGCCGTTACCTACCACAACCAACGCTGAAAAGCTGAAAGCACGACCACCCTTGGTTGTTTTAACCACACGGTTGATTGAAACCACTTTTTCTTTTAATTCCAGGTCACCAGCCTTCATTTTATTTGCAATTATGTTTGACATTTAAACCTATTTAAGATTTGATATTAAATATTAGAATTCTAACCCTGCTTCTCTTGCACCATCGGCAACTGCCTTTATGCGTCCGTGGTAGATATAACCACTACGGTCAAATACTACTTTTTTTACACCTAATTCAACTGCTTTTTTTGCAAGTGATTCACCTACCATTTTGCTTTTTTCAATTTTTGGCGCTTTTTGTGCAGTAATATCTTTTTGCCTGGATGAAGCTGCAGCAATGGTTGTACCACTGTTATCGTCTATCAGTTGTGCATAAATATCACTGTTGCTTCTGAATACAGTCAGACGTGGAATAGATGAACTACCGCTTATCTTTTTACGGATACGATACCTGATCTTTTGTCTTGCACTTGATTTATTATTACTCATCTTCTTTTATTTATTTCCCCGATTCTGCCGGAGAAGGATTTGAAAATTATTTGATTTGAAGATTTGAAGATTAAGATTGAAATGAACTACATCAGCACATTTTCAAATCTTCAAATTTTCAAATTCTTACTTACCCGCTGACTTACCAGCTTTTCTTCTCAATACCTCACCGGCAAATTTCACACCTTTCCCTTTGTATGGTTCTGGCTTACGAAGGCTGCGGATCTTGGCACAAACCTGACCGATCAGTTGTTTATCGATGCTTTCAAATATGATCATCGGATTCTTACCTTTTTCCTGTTCTGTTTTAACAGATAATTCCTTTGGTATATCAAAAATGATGTTGTGCGAATATCCCAAAGCAAGGTCAAGTAAATTACCCTGGTTTGCAGCTTTATAACCTACACCCACCAATTCTAGTTGCTTCTTATATCCCTCCGTTACACCTGTAACCATATTACTGATCAATGAACGATATAACCCATGCATTGCACGATGGCGTATCTGATCTGTTGGACGGGTAAATTCTATTTTACCATCTTTCAGTTCTACTTTAATGTCTCTGTCAATGGCCTGTTTCAATTCACCTTTAGGGCCTTTTACTGTAACCATGTTATCTGCACTAACAGAAAAAGTAACTCCTGATGGAACATCTACCGGTTTTTTTCCTATACGACTCATAATTTTTTTTTTTTTTGAAAACCTGTCTGCCGACAGGCAGGTTTGAAAATTTGTTAATTTGAAAATGATATTCATGCGGTCAGCCATGTATAGAAGGCTTAAGGCATTTTTTATTTTGCGACAAGAAGACCATTTTCAAATCTTCAAATCGCCTAACCTTCAAATTAGAATATGTTACAAAGAACCTCACCACCTACATTATGCGCTTTTGCTTCTTTATCTGTCATAACACCTTTTGATGTAGAGATGATAGCAACACCCAAACCATTCTTTACACGTTTAAAATCTTCAGGTTTTGAATAAGAACGCAAACCCGGGCGACTAACTCTTTCCAGGCTTTGTATAACCGGCAATTTTGTTGACGGGTCGTATTTAAGTGCAATCTTGATCACACCTTGTTTACTATCGTCTTCAAATTTATATTTTAATATGTAGCCTTTATCATACAGGATCTCTGTGATACGCTTTTTCAAATTGCTTGCAGGTATTTCTACAATACGGTGATTAGCCATTTGTGCGTTACGAATTCTTGTTAAATAATCTGCAATTGGATCAGTAACCATTGTTATGTCTGTTAATTGATTTAATAATTTATTACAATGCGATATCCTTCGCTGGATGATGGATTCTGGATGCTTGATGCTGGATAAGTGCTTCAAGGTTTGTTAAGCTATCCAGTATCTGGTATCCGGTATCCGTTATCCTGTTTACCAGCTGGCTTTAGTAACACCAGGAATTTTTCCAGCCAGTGCCATGTCTCTGAACATGATACGACTAACTCCAAAATGGCGTAAATAACCTCTAGGCCTTCCAGTTAGCTGACAACGGTTCTTTAAGCGAACTGGCGATGCATTTTTCGGTAAAAGGTCCAATGCTGCATAATCACCGGCTGCTTTAAGTGCTGCTCTTTTCTCTGCATACTTTGCAACGATCTTTACGCGTTTTGCCTGCCTGGCTATGATTGATTTCTTTGCCATATTTTAATTGTCTGTTTTTTTAATATTTTTAAAAGGCATACCCAATTCTTTCAACAATTCAAAAGCTTCTTCATTGGTACCTGCAGTTGTAACAAAAGTGATATCCATACCTGTGATCTTGTTCACTTTATCAATATCGATCTCCGGAAAAATGATCTGCTCAGTTACACCCAATGTATAGTTTCCACGGCCATCAAATGCTTTATCATTGATTCCTTTAAAATCACGTACACGTGGCAGCGATACTGATACCAGCCTGTCTAAGAATTCATACATTTTAACTCCGCGTAAAGTAACCCTTGCGCCAATGGGCATATTTTTACGAAGTTTAAAATTTGATATATCTTTTTTTGACATAGTAGATACTGCTTTCTGACCGGTAATGTTAGAAAGTTCATCAACAGCAATGTCAATCAGTTTCTTATCTGTAACTGCTCCGTTCACACCACGATTTAAACAGATCTTGGTAAGCTTTGGAGCCTGCATTACAGTTTTATAACTGAATTTTTTCATTAAAGCAGGTACAACTTCTTTTTTGTACTTATCTGCTAATCTTGGGTTATTTGTTTTTGTACTCATTACTTGATTACCTCCCCTGATTTTTTAGCTGTTCTTACTAATTTACCATTCTCACGTGAAAGTTTTACTTTACTTCCGCTACCTGATTTAGAATCCCAAAGCATCACATTACTGATAGCAATGGGTGCTTCTATTTTTTGAATTCCACCTTTTGTATTTTGTGCAGTTGGCTTTGTGTGTTTTGTTACAATATTTACACCTTCAACCAATACACGGCTTTTTTCCAATATTACTTCCAACACTTTACGTGGCTTCTTCATATCCTTATCTTCACCGGTGATCACTACCACCTGGTCGCCCTTTTTGATGTTGAACTTTGGTTTGAATCTTGTATTCATTTTATTATTCTTTAAAACTTATTATTCTTTAAAACGTTTCTGGTTTCTTGTTTCTCGTTTTTTCGTTTCTCGTTAAAGTGCTCAACTATCAAAAAGTCTTAACGAGAAACCAGAGACGAGAAACGATATTACAATACTTCCGGAGCCAAAGAGATGATCTTCATATAGCCTTTATCCCTTAATTCACGAGCCACCGGTCCGAAAATACGAGTGCCTCTTGGTTCATCAGAATTGTTGAGCAATACAACAGCATTGTCATCAAAACGGATATAAGAACCGTCTTTGCGACGCAATTTGTTTTTTGTTCTTACAATGACCGCTTTACTAACAGTTCCTTTTTTAATACCACCTGCAGGCATGGCATCTTTTACTGTTACTACGATCTTGTCGCCTATCCTTGCATAATCCTGTCCGCTGTTACCCAGTACACGGATACAAAGTACCTGCTTGGCACCGCTGTTATCCGCTACATTTAGTCTGCTCTCTTGCTGTATCATTTCTTTATTATTTTTGATTTATGATGTATGATATATGATATCCATCCATCCAAACCAGTGTTTAATTTTTTGTTAGGTATTTCAATCGGAAGCAGATCACAAATCATACATCCAAAATCATACATCATACATTTTACTTAACTTTCTCCACTACTTCCACCAATCTCCAACGCTTTGTTTTACTCATTGGACGAGCTTCCATAATTTTTACAGTGTCGCCAATGCTGCACTCATTTTTTTCATCATGTGCATGAAACTTGGTTGTCTTTTTAAGGAACTTACCATATAGCGGATGTTTGATCTTACGCTCAACATTTACGGTGATCGTTTTATCCATTTTATTACTGGATACTACTCCTACCCTGATCTTCCTTAAATTCCTATCAACTGTGTTTGTTGTTGTTGCTTCCATTTTATATTAGTTTCTTGTTTCTCGTCTCTCGTTTTTTCGTTTCTCGTTCAGTTCTTTAAAGGTGAACGTTATGACGAGAAACCAGAAACGCTAAACGGGTTTATGCTTCTATTTGTATTTTTCTTAATGCTGTTTTTAAACGGGCAACGTCTCTTCTCAGAAAACGAATACTTTGCGGATTTTCAAGTGGCGCTATTGCATGTGCAAAGCTTAACTTTTTTAAACGCAATTCATCTTCACGAATCTTTGCCGTTAAATCTGCCTCGTTCATACCAATAAGGCTTTTTACAAAATCAACTTTTTTAGACATCTTTCTTAATTTATGATATAAGATCTGAGATTTATGATTTTAAAAAATTCAGATCGAACAACTTTACAATTTAATTTTAAACTTCATACCGGATGAGATCATAAATCATACATCCGAAAATCATACATTGTAATCTTATGCTTCATAATCGTGACGTACTACAAATTTTGTCTGGATTGGCAATTTCTGTGCAGCCAAAGCAAAAGCTTCTTTAGCAACCTGCATTGGTACACCATCGCATTCAAACAAGATTCTTCCTGGCTGAACAACAGCAGCCCATCCCTCCGGGTTACCCTTACCTTTACCCATCCTAACTTCAGCAGGTTTAGCAGTAATAGGCTTGTCAGGAAAAATACGGATCCACACATTCCCTTCACGTTTCATGTGACGAGTCATTGCCTGTCGAGCACTTTCAATTTGACGTGCACTCATCCAAACCTCATCCAGAGCTTTTAATCCGAAGGTTCCAAAAGCCAAAGTTGCTCCACGTTTGGTGTTACCCTTCATCATTCCTCTCTGGGCTTTTCTGTGTTTACTTCTTTTTGGTGATAACATCGTATTTCAATTTATGATGTAAGATCTATGATTTATGATTTTCAGAATTCTTAGATCGAACAGCTTTACAATTTTATTTTAAACTTTATCCCGGATGAATTCATACATCATACATCCGAAAATCATACATTTTGTTTTATCTTCTTCCACCGCCGCCGCCGCCTCTGCGATCTCCGCCTCCGCCGCCTCTGCGATCATCTCCACCTCTTCTATCCCTGTCGCCACCACGTCCACCACGATCATCTCTTCTGTCAAATCCACCTTGCTGTCTGTCTGGCCCCTCATTTTTTGCTCCTGCTATCACATTAGGATTCAGATCTCTCTTTCCTAATACTTCGCCTTTACAAATCCAAACCTTAATTCCTATTTTACCATAAACCGTTAAAGCAAATACGTTTGCATAATCAATATCCATACGTAAAGTATGCAACGGAGTACGACCTTGTTTGATCTCTTCACTACGGGCAATCTCAGCACCACCCAAACGTCCGCCTACTTTTACTTTGATCCCTTCAGCACCCATACGTAATGCAGAAGCGATGGACATTTTAATAGCACGTTTGTAATTGATACGATTTTCCAACTGACGTGCAATGGTATCTGCTACGATGTTTGCGTCCAGTTCCGGCCTGCGTATTTCAAGAATATTTATCTGCACATCTTCTTTACCACATAATTTTTTCAACTCTTCTTTGATCCTGTCTACTTCGCCACCACCTTTACCGATAATGATACCTGGTTTTGATGTATGTATAGTAACGATCAGTTTATTTAATGTACGCTCTATAACAATTTTAGATATACCGCCTTTGTTGATACGAGCATTCAGGTAATTCCTGATACGATCATCTTCAATCAGCTTATTTGCATAATCTTTTTTGTGTGCATACCAGTTACTATCCCATCCACGAATGATTCCTAATCTTGCACCTATCGGATTTGTTTTCTGACCCATATTCGGTTTTTAATTATTTAGTTTTTTTGTTGCAGCCTCTTTTTTAGGAACTGCTTTTTTAGTGGCAGTTTTCTTTGTTGTTTCTTTTTTCTCAACGATGGTTTCTTCTACTTCTGCAGTAATTACTTTAGAAGATTTTACAGATGATCCGGCAATATCAACGACCAACGTAACATGGTTGCTGCGTTTTCTTACACGGTATCCACGTCCCTGTGGTGCCGGACGCATACGCTTGATGACCCTGGCAGCATCTACCATAATAGTTTTTACTAATAAAGCTGTTTCATCAGCACCTTCATTCTTTGCTTTCCAATTGCTGATTGCTGATAATACCAGCTTACGCAAAGGCACTGCAGGGTGTTTAGGATTATGCTCCAATACCGCCAACGCTTTATCTACTTTCAATCCACGTATCAGGTCTGCGAGTAAACGCATTTTGCGTGGTGATGTAGGATAATTGTTAAGTTTTGCTACTGCTTCCATTTTTTTATAAGTTTCTTGTTTCTTGTTTCTCGTTTTATCGTTTCTCGTTTGTTTCTTATAGTTGCAGTTTCTTTTAGCTTCATGTGCTGTATAAATCTCAACCATTATAAACCCAACGAGAAACCAGAGACGAGAAACGGTTTTTTTTATGCTATCTTTTTACTTGAGTGTCCCCTGAATTGCCTTGTTGGTGCAAATTCACCTAATTTATGCCCAACCATAAATTCTGTTACATAAACCGGAATGAATTTATTACCGTTATGAACTGCAAAAGTCTGACCTACAAAATCCGGTGTAATGGTACTTCTGCGGCTCCATGTTTTAATAACACCTTTCTTACTTTTTCCTTCGATCATAGCCATCACTTTTGCTTCAAGTTTAGCTTCGATATAAGGACCTTTTTTTAATGAACGAGACATATTTTAGTTTTTTTTGTTGATTTTCCTTTCTTATCAAAAGGATATTTTAACAATTATGAATTTTATTTACGGCTAACAGCTTATAGCTATTAGCAGTTTGTTTATTTATTTGGTAATTTCTTACCGTTCCTTCTTTGTATGATCATCTTATCAGATCCTTTACCCCTTGTACGGGTGATCTGCCCTTTTGCATATTTTCCTTTTCTGCTACGCGGATGACCGCCTGAAGCCCTTCCTTCACCACCACCCATCGGGTGATCTACAGGATTCATCGCTACTGCTCTTGTACGTGGACGAATTCCTTTCCACCTGTTACGGCCGGCTTTACCCATGCTTTCCAGGTTGTGGTCACTGTTACTGCTAACACCTACGGTTGCATAACAGTTGATCAATACTTTTCTTAATTCGCCACTTGGCATTTTAAGTACGGCATATTTACCTTCCTTATTGCTCAGCTGTGCAGAAGTGCCGGCACTGCGAACCAGGATACCTCCCTGGCCGGGCTGCATTTCGATATTGTGTACATTGGTACCCAACGGCATGTTCTTCAACATCAATGCATTTCCTAATTCAGGTACTGCATTATCGCCACTAATAACGGTTTGCCCTACCTGTAAACCTTGCGGGGCAAGTATGTAACGTTTTTCCCCATCCGCATAAGCCAGTAAGGCAATAAATGCAGTACGGTTTGGATCGTATTCGATTGTTTTAACAACAGCCGGAATATCTTTTTTATTTCTTTTAAAATCAACTACACGATACATGGTTTTGTTTCCACCACCCATATAACGCATAGACCTTCTGCCTTGTGCATTTCTGCCTGCAGTATTCTTTTGCGGTTCAAGCAAAGATTTTTCAGGAATATTAGTTGTAACCTCAGCATAAGCATTTCCAATTCTCCATCTGGTTCCTGCTGTTACCGGTTTGTATTTTCTAAGTGCCATTTTAAATAACTTTTATTTTTGTCAAAACTTTGCGGTGCTGACCACCATTCATTATTAAATTTATTATACTGTTCCGTAAAGGTCAATTGTTTCCCCTTCAGCTACAGTAACCATTGCTTTCTTTTTTGCAGGCTTACGGCCAACAATAAATCCGGCTTTTGTATATTTTGCTTTCAGCTTGGAAGGTATTACAGCTGTGTTAACTTCTTCCACCTGAACGCCATAGAATTGTTCTACTGCTTTTTTGATTTCCAGTTTATTTGCCTTCCTGTCTACAACAAAAGTGTAACGGTTCATTTTTTCTGATTGCTTGTTAGCTTTTTCAGATAAGATCGGCTTTATTAATACGTCTGACAATTTCATGTCTAATAATTTGATTGTTTTTTAATTAAAACCAGGAGAAATTTCCAATCAGCACATTTTCAAATCTCCTAATTGTTTATGCTACAGCTTCTTCACCTGCTTCTGAAAACAACTTTGCAGTACTTTCAGTAAGTAGTAATACGTTGGCATTTAAAATATCATACGTATTCATATCGCTTAATAAAGTTCCTTTTACTGCCTGAACATTGCGCAAGCTCAGGTACAGGTTCGTGTTATCTTCCGGTAAAACGAACAAGGTCTTTTTACGTCCGATGTTCAGGTTGTTTAAAATACCGGTTAATGTTTTTGTTTTTGGAGCATCCATGCTTACATCTTCCATAACCATGATCGCATTATCCTTTGCCTTATAAGCCAATGCACTCATTTTAGCAAGATCCTTTACTTTACGGTTCAATTTGATATCATAAGCATGAGGTTTTGGCCCGAAGATAGTACCACCACCTTTGTACAGAGGGTTACGAAGGTTACCTTTACGGGCACCACCGGTTCCTTTTTGCTTATGTAGTTTCTTGGAAGAACCTTTTACTTCAGCACGCGTTTTCACCTTGTGCGATCCCTGGCGCTGAGCACCCTGGTATTGCTTTACAGCAAGGTAGATGACGTGATCATTTGGTTCAATTCCAAAAATATCATCCGGTAACTCTACTGTTCTGCCGGTTTTTTCGCCTTTTGTATTTATTATATCTAGTTGCATATTACTTCTGTATTAAAACGATTGAACCATTATGGCCCGGAACCGAACCACTTATTAATATGTAATTTTTTTCTGAGAATATCTTCATCACTTTCAAGCCTTTCAACGTTACCCTGTCCTGACCCATACGGCCGCCCATGCGCATCCCTTTGAATACACGGCTTGCATCAGATGAGTTACCGATAGATCCCGGAGCCCTTGAACGGTCATGCTGACCATGCGACTGTCCGCCAACACCATGGAATCCATGACGTTTTACAACACCCTGAAAACCTCTTCCTTTGGTTGTACCGATCACTTGAACACTATCACCCTCGGCAAAAATGTCAACGGTTATGGTATCACCAAGTGATTTATCTGATTCGCTATCGCGTATTTCCTGAACGAATTTTTTAGGAGCTGTATTAGCTTTTGCGAAGTGGTTTACTTCAGCTTTGATGGAGTGTTTCTCTTTCTTATCACCAAATGCAATCTGGAGTGCATTGTAACCGTCTGTTTCTACGGTCTTCTTTTGAGTGACTACACATGGGCCCGCTTCGATGATCGTAACCGCAGTCTGCTTGCCGGTTGTGTCAAAGATACTGGTCATGCCAATCTTCTTACCAATAATACTTTTCATTGTATCTGTTTTATGCCCAGCGCTCCGTTTACGGGAGTTAGGCGTTCATATTTTTCTTTTTAAGAGCTTACCTGGTGCCTTCCCGATCATATCGGGAGGTTCATCAAGCTTTTATCTCAACATCCACACCACTTGGTAAGTCAAGCTTACTTAAAGCGTCAACCGTACGGCTGCTGCTGGTGTAAATGTCTAACAAACGTTTGTGCGTACACAATTGAAACTGCTCACGTGCTTTCTTATTAGCGTGAGGCGAACGCAATACAGTAAATATTTTTTTATGCGTTGGCAAAGGAATAGGCCCTGTTACCACTGCACCCGTACTGCGTACAGTTTTAACGATCTTTTCAGCAGATTTATCTACTAAATTGTGGTCGTAAGACTGTAATTTAATTCTGATTCGTTGTGACATATATAAAGAACTTTTAAAATTCCGTTTTTTAATTTGGAGTGCAAAGGTAAGGGTAGTATTTTTCATAGCTATCTATTAGGGGAAGTTTTTTTTTAATAAAGTAGATTTTGAAGATTTGAAGATTTGAAAATTTGAAATTTTGGAAATGGGAGACATTATTGAAAGTAAAAATGGGAAACCAAGTAACGGCTAGAAATGACTTTATATCCTTTTAAGTAAGTTAATTATTAGCAGGTTATGTAAAAAAAGATATACACTATTCAGCATCCTTTTCTACTGAACCTCCGCTGTTGACCGATTTTTTCACCGTGGCGGTCCCACGATAGTTTACATTACCGCCACTACTGGCTGTAGCATTCAGGCTTATACTGGCGTGAACATCTGCACTAGCACCACTGCTTACTCTTGCAGTTGTGTTTTCACTTAGTAGTCCATTTGCATTTACAGTTGACCCACTGGATGATTCCGCATCAAAATTCCTTGTTTTACCCGATAAATTAATTTGTGATCCGCTGCTGGCATCAGCAAATACTTCCGGTGCATCAAGTTCAGCCTTTATTTCACTGCCACTGGAAGAATGTAAACGAATAGACTTATCAGATCTCAAAACATCTTTTACATATACATTGGCGGATGCAGATGTTTTGATATTGTTAATCTCCGGTGTTGTTATATATAATTTCAAATGAGCATCATTCAGGTTAATTTGATCCAACTTTATTTTCAATACCCCACTAACAACGTCCGTTCGTATGTATTTGATAATATTATCATCAGATTCTACTACAACTTCTAAAGGTCCATTGTTAACTTCTACCTCAAAACCACCTGCCACAGTAATACCAGTAAATGAACCTGTGTTTCTTTTTTCGGTAATGATATTTCCACTGCCTCTTTTGTAGCTGCATGCTGCCAAAACTGATATAGTCAAAATGATCAATAATACTTTTTTCATATTTTTTGATTTATTGTACAAAGATTTATAATATAATCGGCTATAACAAACCTTTTGTAGGCGATAGATGCCATTGATACCGGATGCTGCCCGCCCGGCTGAACACCGTTCGGACGGGGATGCTGGATGCTGGATTTTGAAATCTAGTATCCAGTATCTAGTATCTGCTATCTTATATTACCTTTGCAGCCTTATGACAGAAAAGATAGTTATTCTTGATTTTGGATCACAATATACCCAGTTGATTGCTAGAGTGGTTAGAGAAGCAAATGTTTACTGCGAGATCATACCGTTTCACAAAGAAATAAATTATGAACCTTCACTTAAAGGGATCATTTTATCAGGTTCTCCTTTTTCTGTTAATGAAGAAAATGCCCCTGCTCCTGATGTTAAAGCAATGGCAGCTAACCTTCCTGTATTGGGAATTTGCTATGGCGCCCAGCTTACAGCAAAGCTGTATGGCGGCCTGGTTGCAAAAAGCGACAAAAGAGAATATGGCCGTGCTGCATTTACTATAACTAAAGAAGATGATCTGTTAGAAGGATTACCCAAAGTCTCCCAGGTTTGGATGAGCCACAGTGATACGATACAAAAATTACCGGAAGGATTTGAATTACTGGGAACCACAGAAAGCATACCGGTTGCCGCTTTCAAAAGTGACCATGCATCAGTAAATAAAATATACGGCCTCCAGTTTCACCCGGAAGTTTTTCATTCTGCTGAAGGCAAAAATATTCTTAAGAATTTTTTAGTGAATGTTTGCGGATGTATTTGCGACTGGACACCGGCACACTACATAACGGATACGGTTGCTTCCTTAAAAAAATTATTAGGCAACAGCAAAGTAGTGATGGGATTGAGCGGTGGTGTAGACAGCACCGTTGCCGCAACACTTATTCATAAAGCCATTGGAAAAAACCTCTTCGGCATTTTCGTAGATAACGGCGTTTTACGAAAAAATGAATTTGAAGAAGTATTAGAAACATATAAGCAGTTAGGCCTAAACGTTAAAGGTGTCAATGCATCGGAACACTTTTACACCAAACTTGCCGGCAAGGTTTTACCCGAAGAAAAAAGAAAAGCAATTGGCAACAGTTTCATAGAAATATTTGACCAGGAAGCCCATACTATTCAGGATATAGAATTCCTCGGGCAGGGAACGATCTACCCGGATGTAATAGAATCTGTTTCGGTACACGGGCCATCCGTTACCATTAAATCGCATCACAATGTAGGCGGACTTCCCGAAACCATGAAACTAAAACTGGTAGAACCGCTTCGTTTTTTATTTAAAGACGAAGTAAGAAAGATCGGTTTAGAACTTGGAATACCACGCGAACTGCTGTTCCGGCATCCTTTCCCCGGTCCGGGGCTTGCCATCAGGATATTGGGAGAAGTTACGGAAGAAAAGGTACAGTTATTGCAGGAAGCTGATCATATATATACCAGTTGTCTCAGAAAATTTGACCTTTATGATAAAGTATGGCAGGCAGGTACCATTTTATTACCGGTTAAAAGTGTAGGCGTAATGGGCGATGAAAGAACCTATGAATTTACCATCGCATTGAGAGCAGTAACTTCTGTTGATGGAATGACTGCAGATTGGGCACATCTGCCTTATGAATTTCTGGCAACAGTTTCTAATGAGATCATTAATAATGTAAAAGGGATAAACAGGGTTGTGTATGATATAAGCAGTAAACCGCCGGCAACGATTGAATGGGAATAGAAGTATGATGTATGATGTATGATTTATGATGTATGATTTATGATGTATGATGTATGATTTATGATGTATAAAGTTTGAAGAATTTTAATAATATGCAAAGAAAAATTATTGGTATTGTTTTGATATTACTCGTGTTTTTCAATTTACCGTTGATGGCACAGTGGGAC
>JANOPU010000159.1:0-5925 GCA_031422055.1 Ferruginibacter sp. | reverse complement strand
GGCATCCATTCACCTGTTTTATCAAAGGCTTCCTGTCCGGCCAAAACTTTCAACCATTCAATTTTTTTTGACCCGCCATAAGCTTTTTGTATAGCAGCATCAAAAACACGAACACTGGCCTTCCAAATATCGGGACCAATGCCATCGCCTTCTATGAATGGGATTGTTGGGTTGTTGGGAACGTTAAGTTTTCCATCGGTTCCCATCGTTATTTTTTCTGCCATCTTTTTCATTTTGAAGTGCAAAAGTAAGTGAGAACATTTGAATGGAAGTATAACCAACTGGTATTTGGTAATAAAAAAAAGTTCCCGGTTTTTCCGGGAACCTTTAATGGGTACTGTTAATACTTAAAAATTTCGCCTCACCCTGAAACTATAAACTATGTTATAAGTTGTAATTGGAGGTGGCCCTGTGGTTACGATTGCTCCTGAGAAATTACCACTGATAAATTGTCCAATAGCGCCGTATTCAGTAATGTTAACGTTTATTGGTGTTGGTATGGTAGTTTGAGTATTAGGTATGAATTGTGTTGATGAAAAGCCAAGTAAATTCTGAGCAGTGCCTACCGCAATTCCTGTATTGCTAAATGATATATTAACCTCACCATTGCCCCCGGCAGGAGAAAATGCACTAATATATGAACCTGCAAATGTTCCGTTTCCAAAGTGAGTAATAGAATCCCCGGGAACAGTATATGAAATAGGGGCACCTCCATTAATAGTGTAAGTTACAAATTGCTGTGTGGATACGCCGCAAGCCTGCAAATTGCCAATGGCATTTGCCCCGGCAGACAGGGTCATTGATAAAGGTGAACTCTGTTGTAGTCCTATATTATCTTCCGCAACAAATGTAACCGTTGCTGTATTATTACAAAGTATAGTATTGAAACTAAATGTTCCGGTATTACTTAACGAATACCTGAAATACTGGTACCCATTTATCATAACGATATAACCATTTGAAACCGGGTTATTGGAACAGTCTGTTACTGTGCCGGAAACAGCAGCTGTTACTGAAACTGAATTAACTGTGATTACTCCTAAAGATAAATTAGTATTTGTTGTAGCAAAATTTTGTGAGTAGATAGGAGTGCCGCAAGAATAATCAGAAAATACTTCTAAAAGTAATTGTGCATTTCCAGGTACGGCACCTCCAACATAACCGGATGAATCTGTGTAACCATAGCCTGCATTGTTAGTGCCAACAACAGTGATCTTAACAGTTGCGAATGGAATTGGAATCCCATCTACATTTTTGATCGTACAATTAAACTGTACATAATTTGCCGGTACATCACAATTCCAAAAAGAGAAATGGCTTACTTCTCCTACATATGTATTACCCGTTTTTGTTGCTTCTCCTTCCTGTTTCCATAATCCTTTAGTTTCATCGAATGACCATAAAGGAATAGTTGCAGGTGCTGTGCCTTGTATTGATGCAGGTATTGTTAAAGTTAAAGTTGCTTTTTTGCCGGGAGCAATCTGCAACAATTCACCGGATGCTCCTGTAAGTTCTACAGCCGCCATACCATAAGTGGTCAGTGTTTTCAATGAACCATCTGTTGCAATTCCACGAAGGTCACCGGGCATGGTTTGATTCAGATCTGTAGCGGTTGGATCGATCCAATGTGCTGCAACATTCACCGCACCTGAATAGGCAACTCCACTGCCGGCATTTACAACTGCATTGGCAGGTAAAGCAACTATAAGTCCGTTGCTTAACGTAACATTACCTCCAGCCGTGCCATTGATACTGCCGGAATTTGCTTTTGGTATTAACTTAATCCGAAAGAATGCTGCTTTATTTTCTGTTGCTATATAAGTTTTAATGCCCTTGAAATAACCTGGTTTATTAACTGTAACCATGGCTGCATTTTTAACTACCTGTACATTTTTTACTTCAAAAAAACCATATTTATCAGTGGTTGCAAAACTGCTTCCTACTGTTACTGAAGCACCCAATACAACTGCATTATTTTCATCCGTAACAAAACCCGAAACAGATGAAGTGACTTTGGTAGTCAGATCTGTAACTTGCACCGGAAACAAACCATCTTCACTGCTCAGGTCTTTCTGACAGGAAAGGAAAAGTAAAACGGCGAATACCGTTACAATCACACGAAAAATTTTGTTTTTAATGATACTATTCATGATAATTAGTTAAAGATGGATTAATGAATGAATTACCGGTTAGATGACCTGAAAGGTTTTGATGCTGCCTAAAGGTAAATTTAATTTTAAAAATTAGTTGATTTGCAGGCTACAGTTGATCCATCCGGCATCAAAATTCACTCCATCATATTTTTTGTAGAAATTAATGGCGGGTTCATTCCAGTCAAGTACCTGCCAGGCCATGCCACTGTATTTTTTTTCTTTACATTCTTTAATGAGCTGGTCGAATAATAATTTACCAACACCACAGCCTCTCATTTTTTCTGTTACTAAAATATCTTCGAGGTAAAGGCGCTGGCCTTTCCAGGTGCTGTAGCGGATATAATATAAGGCAAAACCAATTACATCTCCTTCTCCCTGGACTGAAGTCCGGGGCAATTCAGCCACATAAGCCCACCATACGGGGCTTTTTCCAAAACCACTTTCAACAAAATGTTCAAAATTTACAGTTACTTCATCCGGAGCCTTTTCATACAAAGCCAGTTCTTGTATCAATTCCATCATTCGTTTACAGTCTTCTTTTATTGCTTTCCTGATTGTTATACTCATATTTTATTATTATTAGAATTTGAAAATACTTACAAGTTTTGATATTGAAGTAAAAATGCAAACAGCTTACTGAAATCAGTTATTTTTGAATATCAAAATAATAAAAATGAAAAAATTACTTTTTCAATATGCTGCTTATAATGTATGGGCTAATCATAAATTAATTGATTGTGTTGATAATCTTACGGATGAACAGATCAAAAGAGAAATTAGTAGTAGTTTCAAAAGTATTTATGCTACAATAATACATTTATGGGATGCTGAAAGTATCTGGTGGCAGCGAATAAAACTGCAGGAGCAAATTGACGTACCGGGCTCACATTTCAATGGTTCTGTATTAGAACTCGGTAATAATCTTTTGAAACAGTCAAAACACTGGAAAGAATGGATTGATATTGCAACGGAAGCGGCTTTGGAGCATGAATTTATTTACAGGAATTCAAAAAAAGAGCAATTCAAACAGCCGGTTTATGATACGTTACTTCACTTATTCAATCATCAATCATATCATCGCGGACAGTTGATAACAATGTTTCACCAGGTTGGCCTTGAAATTATTCCCAATACTGATTTTGTAACTTTTTGCAGAAAGAAGTAATTAATTGTGATCGATCATGGTTAGAGTAATACCATAAGAACCGGTAACAAAGAAGCCACCAAGTCCGGGTACGGGTGGCTGATACTCACTGTGAAAAAATTCCCGGTAAATCATTCCGATTCCGGGAGCATATATTTCTTTGCTTTTATTAATTTCACTATATGAATTTGGGTCAAGCGGGTTACCGATCTCTTCATCTCTTTGATTAACTACAATACAATTATCAAGTGTAAAACTTCCAACCTGTTGCGGAACTCCAACACTTTCATATATATAATCCCAGTCATCCAAATATTTAACTTCTGAATTTAATGAATAAGTATCAATGTAAGAATTGCCTTTCCAGGAGTAATTATCCCTTATTGGCAGATGTAATTTTAAAAATCTGTAATTATTTTCAATAAACTCCAGTGTATTCCCTGTGTTAACTGTCATAAATGTAGCATCTGAAAGCCAGGGAGCTGTTGGGTTATTTCGAATGTATCTGATGATGCGGTAAGCTGGGCGGCCAAGGTTATCCGTTATCTGAGCATCAGTTACATATTTTACCTGATAACTGCGGATAACAGTGCTGGTGCCGAAATTAATATAAATAAGTGAATCGAGATTATAGGTAATGTATTTACCAACCGTTAAAGGAGAATAGACATTTAGCGAAGCCGTTTGTAAATCTTCATTAGATTTTTTACAGGCACTAAAGGAAATGATTATTACAACAATAAATAAGATGAATGGATATTTCTTCATAAATACAAGATACAATTTTATATAAATCAAGACTATGTGAATATTGAAAAAGCTGCCTTTGTATTTTTATTATTTAAGTTCAGATCGTTGAATGATTCCTCCGCCAATTACGTCATCTCCTTCATAAAACACTGCACTTTGGCCTGGAGCAACTCCTTTCACATGATGATAGAAACGAACATTTATACCATTTTCGTATGTGTACAGGTTACTTAAAGCACCTTTATCTTTATAGCGAATCTTGGTCATTGCTTCCATGCCATCAGTTATTCCCTCATATTTGATCCAGTTCAGTTGATTAACCTGCATCTCTGTACGGTTCAGATCGTCTTCATTTCCTAATACAACGGTATTGGTTTCGGGGATGATCTCGGTAACAAAAGCGGGTTTGCCTAAAGCAATATCCAGTCCTTTTCGCTGGCCTACTGTATAAAAAGGGTAACCTTTATGCTTACCTAAGATATTCCCTGACGGGTCAACAAAATTACCACCATTCACTTTTTCTTCCAGTCCTTCAACTTTACGTTTTAAAAAACCACGATAATCGTTATCTGGTACAAAACATATTTCATAACTCTCGTTTTTCTTTGCCAGTTCCGGATAACCAAAATCATGTGCCATCTGCCTGATATCAGTTTTTCGATAGGTGCCCAAAGGCAATAATGTTCTCTGAAGGAGATCCTGTTGTAATCCCCATAAAGCATAACTCTGGTCTTTAGTTTCATCCAATCCTTTTCGGATAAAATACCTTCCATTGCTGTGTTGGTGAACCTGCGCATAGTGTCCGGTAGCTATAAAATCACAATTCAGTGCATCGGCACGTTTTAACAAAGCACGCCATTTAATGTGCGTATTGCACATTACACAAGGGTTTGGTGTTCGGCCAGCAATATATTCTTCTACAAAGTTCTCAATTACAAAATCGCCAAATTCTTCCCTGATATCTAAAATAAAATGTGGAAATCCATGTTGAACAGCAGCCTGCCGGGCATCATTGAAACTATCAATATTACAACAACCTGTTTCCTTTTTACCTGTGGTACCAACACTGGTAGCATAGTCCCATGTTTTCATAGTGATTCCAACCACATCATAACCTTCTTTATGAAGCATTAAAGCTGCTACGGTACTGTCAATACCGCCACTCATGGCCATTAATACTTTACCTTTTTTACTCATATCGAAAAACTTCGATGTAAAGATACAAAATATCGGTTTGAGGTTTGGTATTTGATGTTGCCAGCTGTAGGTTCTTTGGGCATCACCGTGGAGTTTATCCTGAGGAACGGAGGATCACTCACTTGTACTGCATATCATAGATAAGCTTGATTAATACATTGCCACAGATTTACAGATTATATATTAATAATTGAAACCAATCTGTGAATCTGTGGCAATTATTTATTTAACTGCGACTCTTAATAACTTTTCACTTTTCACTTTTCACTTTTCGCTTACTTTGCATCCATGCAACAATATTTAGATCTCGTAAAACATATTATTGATACCGGTGTTGATAAAAGTGACCGCACCGGAACAGGAACCCGTAGCGTTTTCGGATACCAGATGCGGTTTAATTTGCAGGATGGTTTTCCATTGGTTACCACAAAAAAAACACATTTAAAAAGCATCATTCATGAATTACTTTGGTTTTTAAAAGGCGAAACAAATATTGCCTATTTAAAAGAACATAATGTTAAGATATGGGATGAATGGGCAGATGAAAATGGTGATCTTGGCCCCGTTTATGGCAAACAATGGCGCAGTTGGGATGGAAGCGGAGGCGTGGAAGTTGACCAGGTCTCTGATCTCATTAAACAATTAAAAACTAATCCTGATAGCAGGCGGATGATAATCAGT
>JANOPU010000158.1:0-27133 GCA_031422055.1 Ferruginibacter sp. | reverse complement strand
TGTTATAATACCGAGCAGGCAAATACTTTACTTGAGGTAAATGCCTCGCAGAAAGACAAGGATTTTATTATGGCAGTAAACTGGAAAAAAGCTGAAGAATATTTAAAAGCAGGAAAAGGCAGAAAACAAACGGTAAGGTATGCATCCAACAGGTACAGCGATATTACCCATTCTGCAACATCAGAAATTAAAACAGAAGTTACCGTATTGGATGCAAAAGATCTGAAAGATATCTGTTACTTTTTTCCATGCCCTAAATCACCACATGGTTGTGATGTAAACCCAACAGGCGAATACATAGTAGGCAGTGGAAAATTGGCTGCATTAATTCCGGTGTTTAGTTTTGATAAATTACAAAAGGCAATAGCAGCCAAAGATTTTATTGGTGAATTTGATGGTATTCCTATTTTGAAATACGAATCAGTTTTGTATGGAGAAGTAAAGAAGCCGGGCCTGGGACCTTTACATACCGAATTTGATAATAATGGCAATGCTTATACTTCTATGTTTGTTTCATCTGAAGTGGTTAAATGGAATATAAAAGATTTGAAAGTGGTTGACAGGGTACCTACATACTATTCAGTCGGACACTTAACTGTTGCACATGGCGATACAAAATCGCCTAAAGGAAAATACCTTGTTGCATATAATAAAATTACCAAGGACAGGTATTTACCAACCGGTCCGGAATTATCACAAAGCGCCCAGTTGTATGATATCAGTGGAGATAAAATGCAGTTGATACTTGATTTTCCAACTATAGGTGAACCGCATTATGCACAGATAATTGCAGCAGATCTTATTAAAAATAATTCGCAAAAGTTCTTTAAAATGGAGGAAAACAAACATCCATATTTTTCTAACGGCGAAGGAGCAACAAAAGTGGTTCGCGAAGGAAATAAAATACATGTGTACATGACCGCCATTCGTTCTCATCTTACTCCCGATAACATTGAAGGTATAAGGATGGGCGATGAAGTTTATTTCCATGTTACAAATCTGGAGCAGGATTGGGATGTGCCACATGGATTTGCTGTTAAAGGTGCAGCCAATGCAGAGTTATTGATCATGCCCGGAGAAACTCAGACTTTAAAATGGTATCCTACTAAAGTGGGTATCTACCCAATGTATTGTACTGATTTCTGCAGTGCATTACACCAGGAAATGACTGGTTATATCAGGGTATCCCCGGCAGGTAGTAATGTACCATTGTTATTCAGTACCGGAAAAAATTATCCGGCTTCTGATACTTCTAAAAATAAATAATGAAACACCGAAAGGAACAGGCTACTAGGTAGCCTGTTCCTTTTTTACAGTTATAAATAATTTCATAGAAATGCAAAATGTAAAATTGCAGGGATGGATAAGAATTCTGATGATTATTTGCGGACTGGCATTAATTCCTGTTTTATTGGTACCTATGTGGCGTATTGAACTGGTCGCACCGCAATATCCAGAAGGACTTATGTTACTTATCTTTCCTGATAAACTCGGTGGTAATGTTGATATCATTAATGGGTTGAACCATTATATTGGAATGAAAACACTTCATACTGCCGACTTTATCGAATTCACGTTATTACCGTATTTTATCGGTTTTTTTGCCTTATCTTTTATACTTACAGGAATAATTGGCAAAAGAAAATTACTCAACCTCTTATTTGTATTATTTGTAAGCTTTGGAGTATTGGCTATGGTTGATTTTTGGCGATGGGAATATAACTATGGCCATAATTTAAATCCGGATGCAGCGATCATAGTACCAGGAATGGCATATCAGCCGCCATTGATAGGGTTTAAGCAGTTATTGAATTTTGGTGCTTACTCTATACCTGATATCGGTGGATGGATCTTTATTGGAGTTGGAGTGATGTTGTTATTTTGTACAGTAATAGCCTGGCGGACTAGAAAAAAAGCCTAAAAAAATAAATGAAAACAGTTTTAATTTCAATGATAATAATGGTAAGCCTGCTATCATGTAATATTGGGCCTGAGCCAATAAATACCGGCGTGGACAATTGTTATTTCTGTAAAATGACCATCAGCGATGCTCGTTTTGGAGCAGAGTTAATTACTAAGAAGGGAAAAATATACAAGTTTGATGATTCTCGTTGTTTATTGGATTTTTTGAAAACAAATGAATTAAAAAAAAGCGAAATAAAAGATATCTATTTCAGTGATTTTTGTGAATTACACGAATTAATTAATGTAAAGGAAGCTTTGTTTTTGCAAAGTGACAAGCTCCGGGGCCCGATGAGTGGAAATATTGCTGCTTTTAAAGTTCCTGATAGTTTAAGAAAAATTCAGGTTCAGATCAAGGGCATTAACATCAGATGGACTGAAATCAACAAATAGTGAAAGTATATAGCTGCATATTGGTATTCCTTCTGTTAGGTTTTACAACTTACGCAAAAACGTTAAGGGTTGGACCTAATCAAGTAAATACTTCAATACAATTGGCATTACAGCAGGCTGCTCATGGCGATACGATATTGGTTGAAAAGGGGATCTATCATGAGAAAAATCTTTTAATTAATAAATCCATCACACTACTTGGAATAGATCATCCTGTTTTGGATGGAGAAAATAAATTTGAGATAATTTCAATTAAAGCAAATGGAGTAGTTGTTGATGGGTTCAGGATCATTCATTCCGGCGTATCAAGTATTGAAGATATTGCCGGTATAAAAATTTATAATACCCGGGATGTGATCATTCGCAATAATATACTGGAAGATACCTTCTTTGGAATTTATTCACAATATGGTCTCAATTGTATCATCGAAAATAATACACTAACAGCTTATAACAAACAGGAACAGCAAACAGGCAATGGTATACATTGCTGGAAAAGCGATAGTATGCGGATCATTGCTAATAAGGTTTCAGGTCACAGGGATGGTATTTATTTTGAGTTTGTGACCAACTCGGTCATTTGGAGGAATGTTTCAGAAAAAAATCTTCGTTATGGCCTTCATATTATGTTTTCAAATAACTATGATTATATATGCAATATATTTAAAGATAATGGCGCAGGCGTGGCTGTTATGTTCTCAAAAAATGTAAAAATGGTTCATAATTATTTTGAAGAAAACTGGGGCGATGGTGCATACGGGCTACTATTAAAAGAAATCTCGGATAGTTATATAGAGAACAACCGGTTTAAAAAAAATACAATTGGTATTTATATGGAAGGAGCCAACCGTATTCAACTTGAAAAAAATGTTTTTGAAAGTAACGGATGGGCATTGAAGATACAGGCAAGCTGTATGGATGTTACAGTAACAAAGAATAATTTCAAGTCAAATACTTTTGATGTGAGTACCAATGGAAGCCTTGTATTAAATACATTTAATAATAACTACTGGGATAAATACGACGGCTATGATCTTGATAAGAATCAATTTGGGGACATTCCATACAGGCCAGTCAGTCTGTACGCTATGATCATTGAACAAAACCCGACAGCCATGATCCTCTTCAGAAGTTTTATGTCTTCATTGCTGGATAAAACAGAAAAATTATTACCCACGCTGACACCTGAAAATTTAAAAGATGACCATCCGTTAATGAAACCATTGCCATTATGATCATTGCGAGTAACGTAACAAAAAAATTCGGCAAATTAAAGGCCCTTGACAATGTTTCAGTAAAATGCAACAGGGGCGAATGCATAGCCCTTATCGGGCCAAACGGAAGTGGTAAGACCACATTTATAAAATGTATTTTGGGAATGGTAGTATCAGACAGCGGCTTCATAACTTTTAATGATAAAAATATTTTTCATGACTGGAAATACAGGGCCCATATTGGATACATGCCGCAGATAGGGCGTTACCCGGAGAATATGACCATTGGGCAAATATTTGATATGATGAAAGATATCAGGGTGACTAATAATGCTGCTCTTGATGAAGACCTTATCATACAATTCGGATTAAATACTTTATTAAGAAAACGTATGAGAACATTGTCGGGAGGAACCTGCCAAAAGGTAAGTGCTTCACTCGCTTTTTTATTTAATCCTGATGTATTGATTCTGGATGAGCCAACAGCAGGCCTTGATCCGCTAGCTTCTGAGATACTGAAAGAAAAGATCATTGCAGAAAAGAAGAAAGGAAAACTTATTTTGATCACTTCCCATATTTTAAGTGAATTAGATGACCTGGTTACACAGGTAATTTATATGCAGGAGGGTACACTTTGTTTTCATAAAAATATTGAAGATTTAAGGGAAGATACCGGTGAGCAAAAATTATCAAAAGCTATTGCAAGTGTAATGTTGAAAACCAACCAATGATAAAGATTATCAAATATGTGATCATAGATATTCTGCGTAATAAAATTATGCTCGCCTATACTTTATTCCTGCTCGTAATATCTTTTAGTATTTTTAATCTCGAAGATAATTCATCAAAAGGGCTATTGAGTTTACTCAATATCATATTGATCATTGTTCCTTTGGTGAGTATGATGTTTTCAGCAATATATGTTTATAATAGTGCAGAGTTTCTTGAATTATTGGTTAGCCAGCCGTTAAAAAGAAGATCCATCTGGTTAAGTATTTTTTCAGGACTGGCATGTTCACTGGCATTTGCTTTTTTTATTGGAGCAGGTATCCCAATTCTTTTATATGAAGCCACTGCCACAGGTTTTATGATGCTAATTACCGGCTTGCTGTTATCAGTGATATTTGTATCTATAGCGATGTTAGCAACAGTTTTAACAAGGGATAAAGCCAAAGGAATCGGGGTAACTATTCTTTTGTGGTTATACTTTGCTTTGATTTTTGATGGCTTGGTACTATTTATTTTATTCCAGTTTGCAGATTATCCATTAGAGAAATTAATGCTGGCAGTAAGTGCTTTTAATCCGATAGACCTTAGCAGGATTTTAATATTATTAAAACTGGATGTTTCTGCATTAATGGGTTATACCGGTGCAATCTTTAAGAATTTCTTTGGAACAAGTACGGGACTTTTTCTTGCATTTTTTGTTTTGATATTATGGATATTCCTGCCACTATGGTTATCACTAAGAAAATTTGGATGTAAAGATCTGTAACTGTTTAGAAATATATTTCAAATTATCATTTAATACACATTGATGAAAAGACATGAATCATTAGCTCCGTTTTCCAGAGAACATCATCATGCACTGATATTAGCACAATTACTTAAAACTGATGCACCTGAGTATAAAGGACTTCCAATCGATATCAAAGGAAAAATATCTTATGCGGTGAATTTATTTCATGATTCATTAAAAGAACATTTTCGCAAAGAAGAAATTATGCTTGATTCAGTTCAATATTGCCATGCTGATATTAGAAAACTGAGAGAAGAAATTATTGCCGAACATGCTCAGCTTACCGGTTATTTTCTTACTCTGGAAAAATCTGACAATCCTGAATATTCAATCAATACTTTAGGAATCGCTCTTGAACTGCATATTCGTAAAGAAGAAAGGGTTTTATTTCCCTTGATTCAGCAAAAATGTTCGGAAGAAACATTAATAAGAATCGGGTCATTGTAATTATGAAATTTGTGAATTATGAAAAAAGATATTGAAAACAGGAAAGACATCGAATGCCTTGTTGATCTTTTTTATAAAAAAGTGAATGCTGATGATTTATTAGGAAATATATTTAATGATATAGTAAATATTAACTGGGCTACTCATTTACCGGCCATGTACGATTTTTGGGAAAATGCAGTGCTTTTTACCGGTAATTACGCTGGCAGCCCTATGCATTTACATGAACAGCTTCATCATTTACAGCCGTTACATGCTGTTTATTTTGATCGTTGGAATAAACTTTTCTCTTCATCAATTGATGAACTTTTTACAGGAGATAATGCAAAACTGGCTAAACAAAGAGCACTCAGTATTTCTACAGTAATACAATCGCAACTATTAAAATCACAGGTTGACTCAGATAGAATTTACTGATGTATGCCAAAAAAGCATAAATAATAATACTTATGCTTTTTTATATCCTATAAGGGTTAAGAGTTATTTATTTGCCGGTGGTAATAATACTCCATCAATTACATGAATGATACCATTGGATGCGGGTACAGATGCTATAACTGTCGCAGATCCATTCAGCATAACTTTACCATCCTTAATACCGATGGTAATATTGCTGCCATTAACCTGACCTATTATCTGTCCGTCTTTAAATGCATCAGCTTTATAAACTCCAACTGAAACATGATATTGAAGTATATCTATCAGGTCATCTTTCTTTTCAGGTTTCAATAATCCATCAACAGTACCGGGAGGAAGTTTGTCAAATGCTGCATTCGTTGGAGCAAACACAGTGAATGGCCCGGCATTACTTAGCACATCCACCAAGTCAGCAGCCTTAACAGCAGCAACAAGCGTAGTATGGTCCTTACTTCCAACGGCAACCTGAACTACATTCTTTTGTGATTGATCATCCTGAACAGCTGATTGACCTGTTGTTCTTTCAGTTTCAGCAGGTGCAGAACTTGTTTCATTTTGATCTGTATTGTTGTTACAAGCCATAAAAACAAAGCAATATAATAAGGCTGGTATTAATAAGATCCTTCTCATAATTTTTGAAGTTTTAATTGTAAAATTTTGCTGTAATTTAATCGGTTGTGTCCTGTTATTTTATGATTGAAATCACATTTTATTGGAAACAAAATTTATGTTTATGTACGATCTGTTTAAAAAAATAGCATTCCTATTTTAATTCATTTCAACAATATTAATGGTACTTCTGTAAAAAGATAAATAGGGTTACCGTATGAATACAGATATTCTTTATACCATGTTTATTAAAGTAATGATCTTTTAGAGAGATTTATTTGGAGACTAAAAATTGAACAGTTAATTCGCAACCCTCACCAGGGGCAGATTCAATATGTACTGTTCCTTTATTTACTTCTGCACGGCTGGCAATATTCCTTAACCCAACACCTGCTTTTTTTGAAGCTGTGTTAAATCCGATTCCGTCATCTTTAACAACGAGTGAGATATGTTGATCATCTTTTTCTAAACTGATGATTATATTATTTGCCTGTGCATGTTTATAGATGTTGTTCAATTGTTCCTGTACTATCCTGTAAATGGTAAGTTTTAATTTTTGATCAACGCCGGTTTCTTCAAATCCCTTCCAGTTCTTAATAATACTTATTGGGTTTAATATTCTTCTCTCATTGATCAGATCATCTAATGCTTCCAGTAAGCTTACTTTTCCTAATGATGGAGGAAGTAAGGTTTTTGATAGTTTTCTTATCTCCTGCATGGCGTTGTCAAGTAAAACCCTTCCTTTATTCAGCAGATCCTCTCTCGAATGCTCATCATTGATGGCACAATCAATATATAACCTGGTTGAAGCGAGTAATTGATTTATATTATCGTGAAGTTCCTGCGCCAGTTCAGATCGCTCATTTTCCTGTCCGGATATTACAGCATCAGTAATTTGTTGTTGCTGGAACTTTCTTTCCTCATTCAGACTTTTTTCAAGTTGAATTTTATCTGTAACATTATTTCCAATCGCCAGGATTACTTCTTTTCCATGATAAATTATCTTATGTGAAGATATTTCCATGTAAATACTTTCACCCTTTTTAGTTTGGTGAAGCCAGGTGATCGTTTTTTTATATACTCCTTTTTGCCTGGCTGCTTTTATCATTTCCAAAAATTTCTCATGCTCTTCAACTGGCCTGATATCCAGTGCGGTTAATTGTAAAAATTCATCTCTGGTATATCCATACAGATCAACAGAAGCCTGGTTTGCTTCCATGATTTGCATTGTTTCGGGATCCCAGATAAAAATGCAGGAAGGATTATTATTAAACAGGTACCGGTATTGTTCTTCAGATGCAAGTAATAATTGATCTGCTTTTTTTTGCTGGGTAATATTTCTTTGTGTTCCCCAGGCACTTTTTATATGATCTCCTTCTATGATGCCGATCATATTATTTATGTATACAAATTCATTTCCTTCTGTATCGTATTCATAACTTAATTCGCCTTCAATTTTAAAATTGCTGGTAAAAAAGTTTTCCAGCAAAATATAGTTTGCAGGATTTTCAGGAGGCATTATCTTATGAAGTGGTTTTCCAATGATCTTGCCTGCATTTTCGTATCCGTATATTCTGGCAAAAGCATCATTACATTCAGCCACATATGCGTTCGTCATAAAATAACCGATCAATTCTTCTATTGATGTTGAAATATGTTTTGCTTCATCCAGTTCTATACGCCAGATACCTTCTGTACTTTGTTGTACGAACATTTTATATCTCAGTTCACTTTCTTCAATGTTGCGGGCAATTTGTTTTTGTTCAGTAATATCACGGGCTGCGCCTATCATTCTGATAACAATACCGAGATCATTTCTTATGATGTATCCCTTATCGTTTATATAATTATATTTTCCATCTTCTCTTTTATAACGATATTCAAAGTTGAAAAAAGATTCATTTTCAGAATTTAAATAATATGCAATTTGTTGTTCAACTTTTTCTTTATCATCCGGGTGAATATTTTCAGCCCATAATTCATTGGTTTTAATTTGATCATTATTACTATGTCCGTACACTCTTTTAACTCCATTACTGTTTCTATAGATATCTCCTGTAAGAATATCCCAATCCCACACCATGTCGTTGGTAGCTTTTACAACTAGATCATACCTTTCATTACTTAATTTCATTGCTGCTTCTGCTGTTTTTTGTTCGGTAATATTTTTGCAGAAAACAGTTAATCCTGTTTCAGAAGGATATGCGTCAATTTCTATCCATTTTTTAGATTTTTCATTGAATTCTTCAAAGCGTATGGAAACATTATCTCGTTTTGAACGACGGCATTCAGAATATAATTTAAGATTGCCTATTTCTTTGAAAAATTCCAGAAAACTCTTCCCAACAATATCCTCTTTATTTATACCGGATAGTATTTCTACTTCCTTATTCCAGTAAGTTATGATCCAATTATTGTCAAGCGTAAAAAAACCGTCAGTGATACTTTCTATTACAGGTTTAAAATCGAGTTCTACCTTATTATTTTCAAAAGTGGCTGGCTCTGAATAATTGAGATTACTCATGTCATAAACCATTGTACTTGTTCTTACTTCTCCATTGGATTCGTAAAAGATAACCGATGATAATTCTATTGGAAATTGCTCGCCGTTTTTTTTAATACCAGTTGCAATGAATGATTCATATCCTTTTCGGCCATTATTTTTAGGTAATATTTTTACATGATTATCATTAAGATGAAACAATTCATGTTTTTTTAAAAGAAGAAATTCTTTTTTTGAATAGCCAAACATCTCCATGGCAACATGATTCGTTTCCAGAATATTTCCATCCGGATTTATTAAAAAATATGCATGAATTGAATATTCAACAAGAGCTCTATACCTTTCTTCACCCAGGTATTGTAAGTATTCTATTTTATGCAAAAAAGGACCATGTAGGTTTTTCATACATTAATTCTTTAACCTGTTGAAGGATGAATATTTAATTGTACCGGATATTAGAGTTTACTTTTAAGATACACAATAGCAGTACTAACGAATTACAAATGTTTTAATTATAATTCTGATGTTATTTCTTCTGTAGAGTTTTTACTATATTATTAAAATATAATAGTATTTGAATTTTAAAAAAGTATTTCTGATGTAAATATATGATAGTCAACAAGTTGCAAAAAATGTCGAATTCAATTATAAATTAATACGTTATTTCGAGAGAATGAACTACCTGATCCAGCATCCAGCATCCTGCATCCCCGTCCGAACGGCGTTCAGCCGGGCGGGCAGTAACCAGCATCCGCATTTAATTCTCACAACAACATCAGGCCACACCCTCTTATATCACTATTATCTAGCCTTCCCAGAATTTCAAAACTGCCATTTTTATATAATTTGCCCAGATCATCTGTTGCAATAAAAGAACAACTATACAAATTTGCCAGATCAATAATATTGATAACAGCATTCAAATATGGGCCGTCAATATTTTCTGCTGAACGAATTTCAAATGGATCATCTTCTGAACGTATCAGAACTTTCATCCAGGGAGGGCAACGGAAAATTCCTTCTTTTTTAGCATACGCCTGTGATAACAATTCTGTCATTCCATATTCTGAATGAACAACAGCAACTCCTGATTGCTTTGATATTACCTGCTGTACTTCTGCCCTGGTAAGTTCTTCCCTTCGCCCTTTCATTCCGCCGGTTTCCATTACTGTAGTGTATTTCAGATCCATTGGATTTATTTCAAAAAAATCGAGAAGGGCATAAGTAACACCAATTAATATAGTTTGTTGCCCGGCTGTTTCATTTTGCAGAAGTACTTCCTTTAACTTCTCAAATTCATATAAATAGAAACCGCTTTGCTTATGTTGGCTTTTTTCAATTAATTCGTTCACCATCCAGACAAGCGATGAATATTTTCTTTCAAGATATGATGGCAGCAACCCGATGATACAAAAAGTTGCAATATCGCCATAGAATATGTTGAATGACTTTAAAAAACTTTCTTCATATAAACCGGTATCTTTTACAAAATGCCTGCTGGTAACTGAACCAGTAGTTCCGCTGCTTTCAAAAATAGTTGCAGGTTCAAAATCCGTACTCCTGATTTCTTTTGATTTGAAGAACTGAATGGGTAAAAATGGGATATGTTCAAGTCTTTGTATGCTGTCTATGTTTATGTTGATCGAATCGCAATATTCCCTGTAGAAAGCATTTTGTTCAAACTGAAAACGGAATATTTTCAGAGCAATGGCTTTAAAATCCTGCTCAGTTGTATTAAATATCTCATTTTTTAATTCTATATGGCTTGTTAATTGTTTCATGTAAGAAATGCAAAGTTGTACTATTTAGGGTGGATATATCAACTTCAATCAGTAAATTTGAATATTAAAATACAAATATGCGTTCAATATTTATTTTAGTTTTATCTATTTTTATTTTTTCAGGCTGTAGTAAAGATAAATACACTACAGCACCCCAAATTATTTTTAAATCCATAAACCCGGCTTTTGCTGCTTCAGACCTAACCAATTTATTTAAAGAATCAGCTCCTAAACTTACTATAGAAATAACTGATGCAGAAGGAGATGTTGGATTTATTGCAGGTAAGGATACTTCAAGAGTTTTTATTAAAAATCTTAAATCAGGGAATTTAGATTCTTTTTATTTACCAGATATCCGTTCTGCTGCCTCTAAAAATTTCAAAGCCGATGTAATCGTTAACCTTTTTGATGCTTTAGAATGTGTTAATCCGGGACCGGTGCGCCCACGAACTGACACCATTTTTTATGAAGTTTATATCAGAGATTTTGCAAAGAATAAAAGCAATGTAATTATTACTGAACAACCGGTTTATTATCGTTGTTTATAATGCGCTGGTTACATTTTATCTTATCTCATTCTTTTTTTATTTCATTCTGTGCCGTAGCCCTTTGTTTCCAAACCTACCTGTTACTGGGTATTTCACCTGATTTTTATGTGTATGGTTTGGTATTTTTTGCTACGCTGAGCAGTTATAATTTTTATTGGCTTATCAGTAATTACCATTTTGGTAATAATAATAAGGAGGTAAGAATTTATTTTACTGAACGGTTTTCAAACATGTTCGTTTTATTATTAGCCGGGTTGGGTATGATAGTTTGCCTATATCTTTTACCTGCTGTTTTTTCTGTTACATTGATAGCTGTGTTACTGACGATCATTTATAGTATTCCATTATGGCCTGCAAAGAAACTTGCATTTACCCGTAAAGCAGGCTTTTTAAAAACAGTTTTGCTTGCATTTACCTGGACCTTGGTAACGGTCATAATTCCTGTTCAGCAAAACGGAATGGTAAACATTACTGCGCTGGGGCTACTATTTACCGTTAGGTTTTTATTTATGTTCATGTTATGTGTGATCTTTGATTCAAGGGATATATACGTAGATAAGATCCGTTCATTAAGCAGCCTTGCAACAGTTGTTAGTTACAAATTGCTCCGGCTGATTATGGCTGTTGTTTTTATTAGCTATCTGGTTGCCTGTTTTATGTTACAAAATTATTTTGGTAACAAGGTGCAATTGGCCGCTTTTTTAATTACCGGACTTATGACGTTGTTGGTTTATCGGCTTTCATTGAATAGACAGGGGTATTTTTTTTATTATTTTTTGGTAGATGGTTTGATGTTGTTTTCAGCAGCAGTTACATATGTGGCAAGTATTTAGTTAATTTGCTGAAGTAAAAAAATATTTATGGCAAAAGTTAAAAGAACCAAATCGCTGATAACAGCAGCAGCTTATGATTTTTTAAGAAATTATATTAACAATTCATCGCCTACGGGTTTTGAAAGTAGCGGACAGAAATTGTGGATGAATTATCTGAAACCTTATGTGGATGAGTTTTTTACGGATCCTTATGGAACGGCTGTGGGTGTCATAAATCCAACAGCTCCGTTTAAAGTAGTTATTGAAGCACATGCAGATGAGATCAGTTGGTTTGTTAATTATATTTCTCCCGAAGGATTGATCTATCTTAAAAGGAATGGTGGAGTAGATCATCAGATAGCTCCTTCCATGCGGGTATTGATACAGGGAAAAAAAGGATTGGTAAAGGCAGTTTTTGGATGGCCGGCCATTCATACCAGAATGGGTAATGCAGATTCAAAAGAAACACAACCAAAAGTTGAAAACTTATGGCTTGATTGTGGTGCCCGTAATAAAAAAGAAGTGGAAGCAATGGGTATTCATATCGGAGCAGTTGCAACGTATGAGGATGGATACGATGAACTGGCACATGGTTACCTGATCGGACGTGCATTTGACAACCGCATTGGCGGATTTATGATCGCTGAAGTTGCCAGGATGTTGAAAGAAAATAAAAAGAAACTGCCTTTTGGCTTATACATTGTAAATGCAGTGCAGGAAGAGATCGGTTTAAGAGGTGCAGAGATGATCGCCCGGAGAATAAAACCAAATGTTGCAATCATAACCGATGTAACACACGATAGTACCACTCCAATGATCAACAAATTTATTGAAGGCGAATGCGCCTGCGGTAAAGGTCCTTCATTATGTTATGCACCGGCAGTTCATAATAAATTGCTTGATTTTGTACAGGCTGTTGCCACAAAGAATAAGATACCGGTTCAGTTAAGAGCAACCAGTCGAAGTACCGGAACAGATACCGATTCTTTTGCTTACGCAAATGACGGATGCCCGTCGGTACTTATTTCTATTCCATTACGTTATATGCATACAACAGTAGAAATGCTTCATAAAGATGATATTGAAAATACTGTGAAACTAATGTACCAGTCATTATTAAGCCTTACTCCAAAAACAAATCTGAGTTATTTTTAATACTGACCTGTCATGCTGACGAAGGAAGCATTTCCTTTGGATAATTCATTTCCTGACATTTACCTGGGAGCATAGCATCTTCTGTGCCTTCTGCCATTGCAGAAAGCACAGAAGGACCAAAGCTTTTTTGTTTATACCTATTCTTAAAAAAAAATATTAGGCTAACTTGCACCCATGGAAGATCAATTTGGTAAATATCTCCGCTTGTTTGGGAGTATATTTTTTTTAGCGCTGGGCTCATTGGTTGCTTTGATCTTGATCTTACTTGCTATTAGATTATTGTTTGGGCTAATGAGTTATATACCATGGATCACTTATATTTTTACATTATTTATATTATTGATCCCTGCAACACTTTTTGTAACCAGCTTCATCATATATTTTAAAAGAACATTTTCGCATCCGGATAAAATTGCGAGGTGGATTTCATACTTTCTTTTTTCAGCAGCATTATTAGCCTGGGTAATATATTTATTTTCTGATGTATTGATTTTTTATAAACATGCTTACACATCCATAGGTATGTATCACAGTTATGATATGATCTTTCTTGCTTCTAATGTAGCATGCTTATTTATTGTAGCTGTAATTCAGGCTTTAACAACAACAAAAGAAAAAGACTGGATGGAAAAGAGAAGTTCATAGTTCAAAGTTTTGAGTTTATAGGTTACTAAATTCGAATATCCAATATACCACAACTAAGAACTATAAACTAAGAACTTATTATTTATACTCATACTCAATTCGCCCCATCAACCTTTTTTCCTTAGAATAACATTTTTCCATGGAACGCAAGCCGTTATTGTACGTGTATTTCCAAACATAGTAGTCACTTCCGCCTTCTTCAGTTGCTGTCATTTGAGATAATTGGTTCATATTATTGTATTCAAATAAATATTCTGCCAGTAGTGCAGGTTTATATTCATAGGAATGTACAATATCAGTAAGACGGTTTTTTTCATCATAATAATAATAATATTTACTTCCGCTTTTAGTATCTTTTTCCATGTTGATATTATTATTTTCATCAGCTAAAAAAAGAATAGTGATACTATCATATTTATTTTTAACCCTGATCATTTTTTCCGGAATATTATTTTCATTATAAACATAAATATGTTCTTCAACGATCTCGTTTATAAAATCATCATCAACTGATCTTGCTGCAGAATATATGCTTATGATCTTATTTTGATCGTTATATGAGTATTTATTTAACGATACTGAAATAACCGAGCTGTCATATGTTTGTATTAACAGACCGCTTGCATTAAAAGTAGAAATAAACAGGGAAGCACTTGATACATTAGTCCGTGTAAATAGTTCCGTTTTTCTGTAATTTTTTGATATTTTCTTTTCACAAATAAACCCATCACTTTCAGAACCGTCATCATCAAAACTTTTAATGATCACTGAGCGGATCTTATTATCCTTATACAGGGCCATTTCTTTAATTAACTGGTTATTACTGATGATATCCTTGTAGTAGAACTGCGCTTTGGCAAAACTTGAAAATATCAACACTATTGAAGCAGTTGCCGTAATTTTTTTCATTTATATCCGGATTTCATTTATTATTTCAAAGTTAACACGTAAATTATGTCTTTATTAAACTGCACCCAAACTTTATTATTTTTAACAAAATTATCAGCATTGAGTCATTTAAGAGAAAGAAAAGAAAAGAATTGCTTAAACTGCAATACAATGGTTCAGGGCAAATTTTGCCATGTATGCGGACAGGAAAATATAGAGCCTAAGGAATCAACCTGGCATCTGGTTACTCATTTTTTTAATGATATTACCCATTTTGATGGTAAGTTCTTCAGCACGCTTAAATATTTAATAATAAAGCCCGGCTTTGTAAGCAAAGAATATATGTTGGGCAGAAGAGCTGATTACCTGAACCCTGTAAGGATGTATGTATTCACTTCAGCTATTTTCTTTTTAATTTTCTTTTCAGTGAATAAATTCGACCCCGGCAAAGTTAAAACTGATGTGAACGGACATGATCTTGTTGAAATAGCAAAGATGGATAGTGCAACTTTTAGCGCCTTTACAAAAGACATCAATGATGGCAAACCAATGACAAGAGATGATTTTACAAAATACATTGATACATCCAGGAAAAAAGGCACGTTAAGTTTTACACCCGGTAAATACAAGAATAGAAAAGAATATGACTCTTTATTAAAAAAGGGTTTAAAAAAACATAACCTGCTTGAACGAAAATTGGTTTATAAGCAAATAGAACTGAATGAAAAGTATGATCGGGACGGAAATAAAATGCTGGTAAGCTTTATGAATACTCTCATGCATACATTTCCTCAAATGCTGTTTATATCTTTACCTTTACTTGCTTTATTTCTTAAAGTATTATACATCAGGAGAAAAAATTATTATTATACCAATCATGTGATCTTTGGCATTCATTTGTACATTTTTGTTTTTATTATTTTACTTTTCCTTTTTGGGTTAAACGGGGTAAAAAATTATCTGCATTGGAATTGGATCAATTATTTTATAGGATTAGCAATACTATACATTTTGTTTTACCAGTATAAGGCAATGCGTAATTTCTACCTCCAGGCTAGAGGTAAAACAATATTAAAGTTTATTGTGCTTAATTTCCTGATGATTTTTTTAATTGTCATTTTAATTATTGTATTTTCCTTTTTCTCCTTTTTTAATATTTAAGTATATGATGCCAGCAGAAAGCGGTTTTAACAGGCTAGTCACAATCATGGATGAATTACGTGAAAAATGCCCCTGGGATAAAAAGCAAACCATACAAACCCTACGCCACCTGACCATAGAAGAAACCTATGAACTTACTGATGCTATTTCTGCCGAAGACTGGCAGGGGATCAAAGAAGAATTGGGTGACCTGTTGCTTCACATCGTTTTTTATGCAAAGATCGGTTCTGAAAAAAATGAGTTTACGTTACGTGATGTCATTGATGGGGTTTGTGAAAAATTAATTGTCCGTCATCCTCATATTTATGGGGATGTAAAAGTGGAGAACGAAGAAGATGTAAAACAAAACTGGGAAAAGATCAAATTAAAGGAAGGCAAGACCTCTGTATTGGGTGGTGTGCCAAAGTCACTACCATCCATGGTAAAAGCTATGCGGCTGCAGGAAAAATCTAAACAGGTGGGCTTTGAATGGGACAATACCCAACAGGTATGGGACAAAGTATCGGAAGAGTTGGGCGAATTGAATGAAGCCGTATTATCTGGTGATAAAGACAAAATGGAAGATGAACTGGGCGATGTTTTTTTCTCTTTGGTAAACTTTGCAAGGTTTTTGCAGGTAGATGCTGAGAATGCACTAGAACGGACCAATAAGAAATTTATATACAGGTTTACGAGAATGGAGAATGAAGCGGCACTTCAGAATAAGTTTTTACACGATATGTCGCTCGAAGAAATGGATGCATTGTGGAATAAGATTAAAAAGAATAATTATTAACTGATCACAATAAAACTGTGTCATATTTTTGCAAAAGCCACTAACCTTTAAACATTTTTTACTTCGAAATGCCAATTTGCTTTTGGCTGCTGCGTGGTTTGTAACGTTTTCTTTTATTGTTGATAATTACTGGTCGGCCAATGCTTCCATTAAATCTGCTCAGAATATGCTCAGTTCATACATTCATGAGCAGGAAAAGGATGTTCAAAAGCTTATCATTGATAATAAAACTATTCCAACGATTGTTGCAGGAAATTATAATACTAATTATTTAAAAAAGATAAATGATAAAAAGTATTATTTATTTATTTATGCAACGGATAGTTTAGGTTATGAGTCTTTGATCTTCTGGAATACCCAGCAGGTACTTCCTTTTCCATCATTATTATATGAAAACAGGCAAGCCGGCTTCGTCAAATTGGGAAATGGTTTTTATGTCTGGAAAAGGTATCTTACAGGTAATGTAAAAGTACTTGCTTTAATTCCTGTAAAGTGGGATTATGTTATTCCCAATGAATACCTTAAAAATGTATTTGTATATGATGAGGAACTTTCAATGAATTACGATATTTCTGCTTCGAAAGCTCAAGGGGTTGAAGTCAGGTCTATCGATGGAAATATACTCTTTTATCTTCAACAAAAATTTTCCAATACCGGGTTTAAGAATAATATTGTTTCTGTCTGGTTGCGTATCCTGTCTGCGTTAATTGTTTTTTGGTTTTTTTATTTGTGTTCCATATTCTTTGCTTCAAAAAAATTATGGGCCGGAATTTTATTTTTTCTTTTTGCTGTCGTGGGTTTAAGGGTTTTTGGATATTATTTTCCGATACCATTGAATTTTCGGCAGTTTGAATTATTTGATCCTTCTGTTTATGGATCGGGTTATATTTTACGTTCTTTAGGTGATCTGTTAATAAATGCATTACTGTTTATCTGGTTTGCATTATTTGTAAGACATTTAATACAGGAAAAAAATATAGTGCTTCGGTTTAAATATCCGTTTACAAAATGGATATTGTTATTAGTGATAACCCTTATTTTATTAGTGGTTACTTATGCGGTAAGTTATATTATCCGTTCATTGATAGCCGATTCACAAATATCTTTTGATGTCATTAATTTCTTCTCACTGAATATTTACAGTGCTATTGGTTTTGTTGTGCTTTGCTGCCTTGCGATCGGATATTTTTTCTTATGCCAGATATTGCTTTTTCTGGTAAAACCACTTTTTTCGAAAAATTTTATTCCTCTTTTTTTAATGGTGGCTATCATCGGCCTGGCAACACTTAGTTACAATATTGGAAACTTTTCAATAGATTTTGAGTTATATATACTTACATGGCTATTGTTCTTCTTGTTTCTGCTTAACAGCAATTACCTCAACCTGATGGCTTCCCGTATCGTTTCTTCCCGTTTGGTTTTTTGGTTATTCTTTTTTTCTGTTTCTATTACCACAATCATTATTGTTGAAAATTCAAAAAAAGAATTGCGAAACAGACATCATTACGCAGAAATATTATCTACTAAATCTGACCCTTCCAATGAAACTTTGATAAATACGATGCTAACTGATTTCAGAGCAGATTATTTGTCATTAAATTATAACAGATTCATGGATGAGCAATCCTCTCATTTTTTTAAAGATAGCCTCATCAATGGAAACTTTTCCGGGTATACCAATAAATATCAAACAAAAATATTTACTTTTTCTGCTGATGAAACCCCTCTGTATAATTATGAGACAACCGGATATAGTGAATTGAACAGTATACTAAAAACGCAAGCAAAACCAACCAGAATTCCGGAACTATATTATTACGATGAATCATATGACAGGTTTAGTTATATCAGTAAAAAAACACTTACAGATACAGCAGGAAAATTATTGGGCTATGTTTTTGTTTTAGCCAGCCCAAGGAAATCTATGAATGAGGCTTTATCTCCGCAATTTTTCAGCAGAGGCCAAAATAATTCAATTGAAAATTCATCCATTTATGCATTCGCAGTTTATAATAACTGGAAACTTATTACCAGCCACAATGATTATCCTTTTGCAACTTCTATAAAAAAAGAAAGCTTTTCAAATGGTCAGTTTTATTTAGTTCAAAAAGAAAATTTTAACGAATTATGGTTTTATAGTGGTGCCAATAAAATGATCGTTATAGCCAAAAAGAACAGCCTTTCCATAGAATCGATTACTTTGTTTTCTTACCTGTTTTGTGGTTTTTTATTGCTTACAGCAATATTCTGGATCATAACAGTATTATTTCGCTCCAGGCTAAAGATCCAAAAATTGCGTGATTATTGGCAAATGACAATTCGTAACCAGATACATGGCACTATTATTTTTATTAGTGTGGTATCATTTTTAGTAATCGGGGTTGCTACCATCTTATTTTTTATCAACAGGTATGAGCTCACTAACCGGGAAAAACTAAGCCGTACCATACGTATGATGGAAAGTGAAGTAAAGAATTCTATAAAAAATGGATGGAAAATTAATGATACATTAAATACAACCGGCGAGCAATACGAGAAAAACATCGAGGCAACGATCAATAAAATTTCAGCGATACATGGTATCGATGTAAATCTATATGATCTGCAGGGCAACCTCAATGTTTCATCGCTTCCGTTGCCATATACCAATGGAATCATCAGTACAAAGATGGAACCTATGGCTTATTTTCATTTGAATAATATGAAGGAAGTGCAGTATTTTCAAAAAGAACAAATTGGAAAATTAAATTTTGTAAGTTTTTACGTACCGGTAATAGATGCTGAAGGTAATAATTATGCTTTTTTAAATATTCCTTATTTTACCTCAGAAAGTAATTTAAAAAATGAAATATCAAACTTTCTTGTAACCATTATTAACCTGAATGCCTTTATCTTTTTAATAGCCGGAATTGTGGCTTTGTTTATCACAAACCGTATAACTAAATCTTTTTCTGTAATCAGTGATAAGATGAAAAAGATAAATCTTGAAAAAAGAAATGAATACATTGAATGGAAACGTGATGATGAATTGGGAACCCTTGTAGCAGAGTACAATAAAATGGTGAGTAAACTTGACGATAGTGCCCGAGCGCTGGTTAAAACAGAGCGGGAGGGAGCCTGGCGTGAAATGGCCAGACAGGTAGCTCATGAGATCAAAAATCCACTCACTCCTATGAAACTGAGTATGCAGTTCTTGCAGAAATCAATTGAAAGCAATGCACCTAATATACGGCAACTAACAGAAAGTACCGCACGTACTTTAGTAGAACAAATTGATCACTTAAGTCAAATAGCCGGTGAATTCAGTCAGTTTGCGAATATTGAAAACCCAAAAAAAGAAATTTTTGATCTGAATAATGCATTGCAAACAGTATTGCATCTGTATGCATCTAATGATCAATTACAGATCACTCAAAATCTTTTAGAAAAAAATATATTCATTGAAGCTGACAGGACTCATATCAACCGTTTATTTACAAATTTGCTTTTAAACGCTTTACAGGCAATACCTGAAAATAAAAAACCAAGGGTGCTTATCAATGAATATATCGTTGATTCAAATGTCATTATTGAAATTGCTGATAATGGAATGGGTATTGCAGAAGATATCCGTTCAAAGATATTTACACCAAACTTTACAACGAAAACCTCTGGCACCGGGCTGGGGCTTGCCATGTGTAAGCGAATGGTGGAACAGGCAAAAGGAGAGATTTGGTTTGAAACCAATGCAGACAACGGGACTACCTTTTTTGTAAAACTGCCAATTGTTGAAAACGTTTAATACTGTTTTAATCGCCTCATCCGGCATTTGTTTGATACCCAATCGAAGTATGGGCACATATCTCTTAGAAGCTGTCTAAAAATGAAATTTACATTCACCAGTTGCAGTTGGTCAGGCGACCAACTGCGGCGGTTTATACCGTTGCTGGTCGCCTGACCAACAACTTTACGGCGCATATAATACCATCTTGATTTAATATGTAGTCCAAAGGACTACGTTTAAATCAAGATGGTATTATGCCGATAGGAAAAAACATTGGACTAAATATTAGTATAATCGGTATAAAATCTACGGAACTATTTTTAAATAGCTTCTTAAAGATTTTTAAAATAGTTGTATAAATTAAAATCACATTAAGATTATATATTCTTCAACTTCTTTCTATTGGTTATATATTCCTCAAAAGCCTTCAGATTAAAACTGCTTAAATTCATTTCTTTCGTCAACATGGCCTTTTGTGCCATCAGTACACCATACATGGTATCGTTTATGCCATCAGAATTGTGTGCATCAGGGTTAATTGAGATCAATACATTTTTTTCAATTGCGTACTGAATATATTGCCAGTCTATATCAAGTCTGCTTGCATTTGCATTTAATTCTATCACAACATTATTAGCTGCACAGGCATCTATTATTTTTTTATGATTGATTGGATAACCGGGCCTGCTGAGCAATAGTCTGCCTGTCATGTGTCCTAATACAGTTGTATAAGGATTTTCTATAGCTTTGATCAAACGTATCATCGCCTTTTCTTCCGTCATTTTTAGATTACTGTGTATGGAAGCAATGATCATATCAAATGTTGCTAATACTTCATTGGAATAATCCAGGTTACCATCATTTAAAATATCAGATTCTATGCTTTTGAATATCTTAAAGGGGTTTAGTTTTTCATTCAGTTCGTCAATATATCTATGTTGTTCCCGAATTTTTTCTTCTTTTAATCCCTGGGCATAAAAGGCTGATTTGCTATGGTCGCTCAGCACAAGATATTCCAACCCTTTTTCAATAGCGGCAATAGCCATTTCTTCAATGGTATTGCTTCCATCGCTCCAGTTACTGTGGCAATGTATGATTCCTCTGATGTCTTTTGGCTGAATAATATCAGGCAGATTACCTTTTTTGGCTATTTCTATTATTTCTGGGCCTTCTCTTAAAAAGGATGGGATAAATGACATTCCTGCAGCCTCAAAGTATGATTTTTCATCTTTTCCGGTAATGGTTGAATTAAATATTGATCTAAATGCATCATTGAAGGAAGATGAAGATGATGTTTGAATCAGTTTTTCTGTAAAATGTGCAGCATCGCAAGGGTATAATTTTACAGGAATGCCTGCTTCTGTTGAAAAAGTAAAAGCATCTTCTGTTTTATTTAAAAAGGTAAAACCTTCTACATCTGTCATCGTATTTTCAATCTCTTTTTCAGTAGCTTCCAGCACAAATTCAACTTCTTCAATAACATCCAATTGCCGTTTAAATTTTCCGGTGATGTTGCATGTATTTTTTGGAAATATTTTTTCAATAAAACTATTTATATACGGTATAATTAAAGCTACCTGTGCATAGAGATAACTGCCTTTATTTTTAAAATAGAATTCGATTGTATTGATTACATTTTGTTGTGTTTTTTCCCCAAAGCCTTTATATAATTTTAACCGGTTCTCTTTACATGCATATAATAATTCCCCTACGCTTTCTATTTCCATTTCTCTCCAAATAGTATGAATTTTCTTTGGGCCGATGCCTTTTATATTTAACATTTCCAGAACTCCGGGAGGTGTTTTTTTTATCAATTCTTCCAGAATTTTCAATTCTCCGGACTCCAAAAACTCTAAAATCTTTTGTGCAGATGAAGCACCGATGCCTTTTAGTGTTGCAATTTTTTCGACAGGCAGGTCCGATAATTGTACCGATAATCCATCAATTGCAAATGCGGTGGATGCATATGATTTTGATTTAAAACTATTTTCACCATGTATTTCCATCAACTTTGAAAGCAATGAAAATGAGTCAGAAATTTTATTATTATCCATTATTCAAATGTAAGAATTACTTGTATTATTTCTTATGCAAATAAATGAGACAGAACAATGTATTTGAGCTGAAACGGAGTGTAGATAATGGGTTTAGAGAAATAAAAAAGTCCCGGTAAACCGGGACTTATTATTTTTTGCTTTTCTAAAAAAGCGAAGCTTACTTCTTTTTAGGAGCAGCTTTCTTCTTAGGAGCAGCTTTCTTAGCAGCCTTTTTAGGAGCAGCTTTTTTAGCAGCTTTTTTTGGAGCAGCTTTCTTAGGAGCAGCTTTTTTTGGAGCAGCTTTTTTAGCAGCTTTTTTCTTTGTAGCCATTTTTTTAAATTTAATTGGTTAGTAAATAATACTTAAAAATAAATACTATTTTGATATTACCAAAAAAAATATTTAAAAATTTAGGCAGATGCTTCTAATTCGCTTACCGAAACAAAGGTCTTATCACCTTTAGTTTTTCTGAATTCAACAAGACCATCGGTCAATGCAAAGATGGTAAAATCTCTTCCGATGCCAACATTTTTACCGGGGTGATAAACTGTTCCTCGTTGACGAATGATGATGTTTCCGGCAACAGCAGCCTGGCCACCAAATATTTTTACACCTAATCTTTTGCTTTGTGAATCTCTTCCGTTCTTTACGGATCCTTCACCTTTTTTATGTGCCATCTCTATTTATTTTATTATTCTGAATGTTGAATTTTAAATTAAAATCCAAAGCCTGTCATTTATTACAAATACTGAATTTAACATTCAACATTTAAAATTTAAAATGACCTAGGCGATCGCAGTTACTTTTATATGAGTATACTGTGTACGATGTCCGTGTTTTTTACGGAATCCTTTTCTTCTTTTCATTTTAAAAGCGATCACTTTATCACCTTTAACCAGGTCGCTGAGAATTTCAGCTTTTACAACTGCTTTTACATTTTCTCCGCTTACAACAGTGTCTCCGTTGTGCGTGATCAATACATCAGAAAATTCTACTGAATCTCCTGCTTTACCCTCGATGTGAGGAACGTATAAGCTGTCTCCGGCTTTTACTTTAAATTGCTGTCCTGCGATTTTAACTATTGCTAACATATCATACCCAAATTTAGGACGGCGAAGGTAAGGATTTATAGTTATCAGCGGTTAGTTTTTTTAATCTTTTTTATCCGGATACCCTTTGTAACTGGTTATTAGGTCTTTCCGGGTCCATATTTACCCAAATTATTACCCAAAACTGATATTCTATATATATTCGTATTAATTTATGAAGTACTTTAAGCTTGTTTTACAATATGTTTATACCATGTATGCTTTTGCAGTTTTCCTGCTTTTCATGTTCGTTTTATTCCCGTTTGTAATACTGGCGTCTTTATTTGGCAGAATTCAGGGTGGAAATATCGTATACCACTTATGCAGGTTTTGGGCAGATGGTGCAATGACTTGCTGGGGAATGTGGCATAAAAATATCTATGAAGCACCTCATAAACACAATCATCCGGTTATTTTCGTGTTCAATCACATTTCATATATAGATATCCCGGTTATTTTAGCGAGTTTTAGAAATCAGCCTATGCGGGTTTTGGCAAAAGCTGAAATGGCTAAAATACCCGTGTTTGGATATATATATAAAGTAGCAACAGTTATGGTAGACAGATCTGATTCCGATCACAGGGCAAAAAGTGTAGAGATCCTCAAATCTATTTTAAAAAGAAATATTTCCGTAGCAATTGCTCCTGAAGGAACATTTAATATGACAGGTAAACCACTAAAGGAATTTTATGACGGGGCATTCAAAATTGCCATTGAAACACAAACGCCGATAAAACCCGTTTTATTTTTAGATACATATGACAGGCTTAATTATCATTCAGTTTTCTCCTTAACACCTGGAAGGTCCCGTTCAGTATTCCTGGAAGAGGTGAGTGTAAACGGATTTACCCTGAATGATGTAAAAGAATTGAAACAAAAGGTATATGATATCATGGAAGCTGCTTTAATAAAATACAATGCATCCTGGATAGTTGAAGAAAATAAACAATGACAGCCGATAATGAAATAGCTTTCCTTGAAAATGATAGTGGCAGTTGGGCCGAAATTATTTTACCCCTGGCATTGCCTACGGTTTATACATATGCTGTTCCATTAGATTTATTACCCTTAGCAAAACCGGGTTGCCGGGCAGAAGTTGTTTTTGGAAAAAATAAAAAATATGCAGGTATTATCAAATCAGTTATCGATAAAAAACCTGCGTATAAAACAAAGCCGGTCATTAATATTTTGGATGAATACCCGATCTTATTTGAACCGCAATTAAAACTGTGGAACTGGATGAGCCAGTATTATATGTGTTCGGAAGGAGAAGTAATGGCTGCAGCCCTGCCTACCAATTTTAAACTAAGCAGTGAAACGATATTGATATTTAATGAGGAAGCGGGGGAAGATTTTACACATTTATCTGATGAAGAATTTCTGGTAGCTGAAGCATTATTGCTTAAAAAACAATTGCAGCTTACAGAAGTGCAACAGGTGCTTGATGCTACACATGTTTACCCGGTTATAAAAAGATTGATCGAAAAGAATATCTGCTTCATTTGGGAAAAACTACAGGAACGTTATAAAGTAAAGAAAGAAAATTACGTCATATTAAATCCGCAGTTAGATAATGATGAATCACTGGGTAAACTATTGAATGAATGGAAAGGTGCACCCAAACAAATGGAATTACTGCTGGCATTTCTTCATATTTCAAAAACAGAAGGAGAAGTCAGCCAAACCGCTTTACTTAAAAAATCGGGAGCATCTGCGGCACAATTAAAAGGATTGTCAGAAAAAGATATTCTTATTGTTGAAAAAAGGAATATAGACAGGATCCGGTCACTTCCAAAAGATGTTTTAATAGATTTTGAACTGAGTGCTTCGCAACAAAAATGCCTCGAAGAGTTGAATACTGCTTTCTTAAAAAAAAATGTTTGCCTTTTACATGGAGTTACCGGAAGTGGTAAAACACAATTATACATAAAACTGATTGAGGCGCATTTTAAAAAAGGGGAACAGGTGCTCTATCTTTTACCTGAGATCGCATTAACAACACAGATCGTAAGACGCCTTCAAAAACATTTTGGGGGCAACATAGCCATCTATCATTCAAAATTTAATGACCAGGAAAGAATAGAGATATGGAATAAAATAAGAACAGGTGAGTTAAAGATCATTCTTGGTGCAAGAAGTGCTTTATTTCTTCCTTTTAAAGAACTTGGTTTTATCATCGTTGATGAAGAACATGATGCATCATACAAACAACAGGATCCTGCTCCCAGATATAATGCAAGGGATGCTGCTATTTATTATGCCTCTCTTTTTGGTGCAAAAGTTTTATTAGGAAGTGCAACACCTTCTCTTGAAAGTTATTTTAATGCACTGCAACAAAAATATGCACTGGTTTATCTGGATGAAAGATTTGGAGGGATAAAATTACCTGAGATTGAGATCATAAACAGCAGGCAGGTTGCTCAAAAGGGCAAAGTGATGATCAGCCCTCAATTAAAAGAGGGCATTCAAAAAACACTGGATGCAGATAAGCAGGTGATCCTTTTTCAAAACAGGCGGGGATATAACCCTTACCTGATTTGCGGTACCTGTGGATATATTCCACAATGCATCCATTGCGATGTGTCGCTGACCTTGCACAAATACAGTAATAAATTACATTGTCATTACTGCGGAAGCACATATCCTAAATTAATTACTTGTCCTGCATGTGGCAGTAATACCTGGCTGGAGAAAAATTTCGGGACAGAAAAAATTGAAGAACAATTAGAAGAAGAATTTTCGAAATATAAAATTGCCCGAATGGATGTTGATAGTGTTCGGGGTAAAACAGCACATGATAACCTGATACAATTATTTGAACAAAAGCGGTTAGATATTTTAGTAGGTACTCAAATGGTTGTAAAAGGATTGGATTTTGATCATGTAAACCTTGTTGGTATTTTGGATGCTGATGGTTTATTAAGTTTCGCAGATTTCAGGGTAAACGAAAGGGCATTTCAATTAATGGAACAAGTGAGTGGAAGAGCCGGAAGGAAAAATGAACAGGGAAAAGTAATTATCCAGGCGGTTAATGTTAAACACCCTGTAATACTGATGGTACAAGACCATAATTACCGGAAATTTTATGACTATGAAATTGAAAACCGTAAAGAATTTTTTTATCCGCCTTTTAGCAGAATCGTAAAACTTACATTAAAGCACAAGGATAAAGATATTATTGATGCTGCTTCTGAAAAGCTTGCTTTATTATTAAGACAAGATCTGAAAGAATATGTAGTTGGTCCGGCAACACCTGTTATTGGACGTATTAGAAATCAATATCTGTCGGAGTTACTGATTAAATTGCCAAAAGAACTCCATATGAGCTTAACATATAAGAAAGTAATCAGTAATCATATAAATTTATTACTGGCAGAAAAACATTTCAGGGCGGTAAGTATTATAGCTGATGTGGA
>JANOPU010000157.1:0-2547 GCA_031422055.1 Ferruginibacter sp. | reverse complement strand
TTTGATCTGCCTCCTCTAAATCTCCGGTTGTTATGGCCTTATAAGCAGGCGAGTCTTTTGAAATTTTATTCTCTGAAGCATATTTGTTTTTCATTACCTGAAATAAAGCATCATCTATTTTAGTTTCCCAGAATACATGTTGAAAAGCGATTTCAGCTGAAGTCCCGGTTGCCATTCCATTTTGATTGAAAAAATCTACTTTTTTGGGTTTTGTCTCAAATGGTTGCTTGAAACTAAATGATAAAACAGATGAAGAGCCAATTCCGAATGAGGCCAAGGCCGATGCAGAATTATCTCCAAATTCCGACGTAATATTGATATTAGAGAAACTTGAAAAAACAGTGCTTTGTTTAGGAGAATACATTTCTTTATCCTTCACTTTTTTTAGGTTTTGTCCAACTGCTGTTTCCAATAACAATAAGCATATCACTATAAGATTTATTTTTTTCATAAATTACATTTTAAATATCAAAACTAAAAGATCCATAGTCTTTACCAATTGGCTTTATTGTTTTCTTAATAGAAGCTTCAGCACTTTTTGGTGATGTTATCTCTAAAGTATATGAAGTGCCTGGTTGCCCTTGTACATACCATTGTACAACATGCTTTCCATTTCCAATTTGTACACTTCTGCCTCTGGACTCCCCAGATTTTACAAGTAAAAACCTATCTCCGTCAAAATTGAGTTTCATTATTCCACTATCAATGGAAGTTTTTGCAGTGAACTTGGGCATAAAATTATTTTTAGTTAATAATTAATTACATTCTATCTCTCCCTAAACTCCTTTGGAAAACTTTATCCTCCGCCAAATCCAACTCCAACATAGTCTTTCCATTATCCGTTATCACGCCTACTGTAAAAGCACCATAAGAAAGTATTTCATCTTCTATGGCTTTTCCATTTTTAAATTCAATGGGCTTATAAGTAAATACTGATGGGCTAAAAGAGTCATGGATATAATAAATAACATCAGTGGTTAACGGATTATCAGGGTTGGTGCTTTCTACTGTCAGTTCCACTTTGTAATAATCCAGCAAAGATGAATCGCTAACTTTTGCACTCAGTTTTCTATCATTACTTTCTGCTTTACCATCAAATCTTCCTTTCTGTGGATCATCATTATGAATAACGGCAGGCAACACTGGCAGCACTGGAATCTCAATCACCCTATTTACTTCGTCTGCATTATTGCGAGTATTGATTGCCTCTTTCGTTAGCTCGGTACGCATATCCTTATCTTCCTTTTCCTGGCTTTTCTGCGCATTTTTGGTACGGAAATCATCCAGCTTTTTTAATTCTGCTTTTTCACTATTTGCTTTACTCAATTGTTCTTCTTTTACCACATTATTGATCAGCATATTAATAAACCGAAAACCGGCTGCAGCAGCTAATAAGCAATAGGCCGCCCATAACAAATAATTTTTCCCGGTATTAGAGGTAGTAGTCTTTCCGTCTTTCTGATTTTTCTCTTTGGAGACTGTGGTGTCGGATTTTAATTTTCCGGTTGTGTCTTTTACAGCAATAATATTCACCGTTTCTTTTCTAACGATAGAGCTATCGCTTGCTGTTGCTGTCCATTTACAATCAAAACGTATATCATCCATAAGTTTACTCTGCGCTATCTCCAGAAATAAGGGCACAAGCAATGTGGCGCCAATTCCCAATACGATACATTGCAATGGTGGTTTTACAAATTTTTTCGGATCAGGGTTGTTACCCGGCAACAAGTAATTTACAATTCCACCAATAATGCCTGTACCAAGCATTATTAATAACATAATACAAAATGACATAACCTAGTTTTTAATAATTAATTTTAGCACACAATAGCTAAACACTACAGGCTTTCAACTAGGCAGAACAAAAGTGATTTATCAGAGGGGCGGATTGCTTCGGTTGCTTTACCGGAAATGAAAAGAAATTTTCGCTATACTATAAACTTGCTGCAAAATACAGTTAGAATTTATTCCTGACAATAACCCTTTCGGGGTATTTTTTAAGTTCATCCAACCTTGTATCTTCCCTCAAACCTTTCTTATGCCTGAAAAAATAACTACTGCAGATTTTTTGCAACAAAGCGGTGTGGATACCATTATTGAAACCTTGCGAACCGATTTAAAAAACAACAAAAAAGAATTAATAGTGTCTGACGTTACCGATGCACAAGGCCATCAGTATGTGGATCTGGTGCAGGAAGGTGGTGGTGTACTCGGCATTGCATTGGTTGGCTATACGTATGTGCTGGAAAAAATGGGTATCCGCTTTTTTAGTATGGCCGGTACTAGTGCAGGATCTATTAATGCTATGCTGCTGGCATGTGCCGGCAATAAGGAAGAAGAAAAATCATCTGTCATCATTGACCACCTGGCACAGTTAGATATGTTTTCTTTTGTAGATGGTAAATCGGGCAACTGGAAGTTTACCAAATGGATTAAACGAATCATACAGCGTATTTTACTGGGTGGTAAAGTTATTAAAAACATTATCCGTTTTATTACCATTACTATCTTCCTGTTACTATTACTTACACTGAGTTGTTTTGTTAT
>JANOPU010000156.1:0-14848 GCA_031422055.1 Ferruginibacter sp. | reverse complement strand
CAATGCACCTAACGCTTTTGCTACTTAAAATCATCCCTGCCAACTACCCCCTGTTTTGAAACAACCTTTTTTTTGATTACAACCTTTATCAGCTAAGCGTTATAGAGAATTTTATGCTATTTTTAGTCGGACAACAATGTTATCTTATATACTTAACTACCACAAAGTATCCGTCAGTTTAGGTAGATATTTCCGATACATTACAGATCCTCTAGCTTCATCCACTTCATTTAAATTTACATCATTTTAGAACAGAAGCAAATCAAAAGAGACAGGCATACATCTGTTGAGATAAAAAAATATTGGAAGAATTTTTACATTTCGTCATAAGTGCAAAGGGGTTTTGCAAACTTGACAGTATTTCTGAAGCTGGCTTATTTGAATGACGTTCCTGTCATATTAAAACATCGACTGAAAGGAAAATAACTTTCCAATATTGCAGCAATCTTTAGAAATACAAACCAGTTTTATGCTTTTTGCAGAAGTAAAAGAGAACAGGATTTTTCTGCCAATAGCGGCTTCCTATTTAAAAGAGTTGTTGCCATGAGCGTACAGCAGTTCAGGTTTCGCGACCAAAACTAGCGAAGGTCTTTCAACTAGTGTTTCTTCGTCAATTCTTCCTAAAACACACGATATTTTAATTTTACGATTATTAATTATCGATTACGTGGCGGTTCGACAGCAGGTCAGGAGACCTGTCAGTATGAAGAGCTATTGTTAAGCAACAGGAGAGGTACGCAAAAAAAAGATAAAAACTTACATGTCTTTTTAAGTTAGAAGATTTTGACAGAGATACGGAGTTTAAAACTCGTTATCATACTTTTGTTACTAATCAAAGTTTACCTGCAAGTGAAAATTGAGAATAGTATAGACGTAGAGGCGATTCTGAAAGCTGGATAAAAGAACTAAAAGAAGATTTTGGAGTTCAATGATTTTGTATGGATTATTTTTATGCCATAGAAACAGCCATGCGCTTTGTGATGCCAGCTTAAATTTAATGAGTTTATTCCGTCAGGTAACGCTTCAAAAGCAGCCCGGTTATACATTTATTATACCGATTATACTAATATTTAGTCCAATGTTTTTTCCTATCGGCATAATACCATCTAAGATTTAAACGTAGTCCTTTGGACTACATATTAAATCAAGATGGTATTACTTTATGATTAAACTGCTTTGCAATTGTTTCCTGAATAGAAAACAATACGCTAAAAATGTCTGTTCTATTGAAATGAAAGCAATGGTATAATAGCCTTTTTTATTTATTGAAAATACAAATCTGCCATTGAGTCTTACTGGAAAGCGCTAACGCAAAATTTGAGTTTAGCAACCTGTAGTTAGACGGAGGAATACTTTTTTAATTAATTTAAATAGGTTAAAGCAAAAACCGGATCATACAAAAGCATGGTCCGGTTTTTTATTCTTCTAGTCTAAAATCTCCAATTATTCTTTCCTTACATTTTTAAAGCTTTCCTGACTACAGGTGTTTTCTTGTCAAAATATACCTGTAGTATATATGTGCCTTTGCTATATTTTGTCATGTCAATTCTTTCCAACTGAACATTTTGGTTTAACCGTAAACTTTTTTCATATAATAAAGCACCGTTGATGCTATACAAGACAATCTTCATTAACCTATTCGTAGTACTTGAAGATATTTCAGCAACAAGTGTATTTTGAATTGGGTTACCAATTATTCTTACATCATCTTTTATTGAAGTTAATCTTCCTGCACCTACAATTATTTTTACGGTGTCCTTACTTATTGCTCCGTTATTGTCTGTAACTGTTAATTCAGCCTCATAAATTCCTTGTTGTAGTTCACTTAATATTGCTGCGGCATTAGTTGCACCATTCAATAAAAAGGCTGACCCTGATATGATGGTCCAATTGTAACTAACTATAAATCCATCTTGATCAAAACCAGATCCATTTAAGGAAACTGAATTATTCGGTAAGTAAATAATGGTATCTGCACCTGCATATGCATTAGGAGCCTGGTTTGGTGGAGGTGGTGCTGCATTTACAGTCACCTTTATGGTATCAAAACCTGTTGCATTATTGTTATCAGTTACCCTTAATTCAAATTGATAAATACCCTGCTCCAAATCAGTTACAGTTGTAGTTGCTGTTGTTGTATTAGTGATATTAGAACTTGCAGGCCCTGAAACTTTTCTCCAGCGATACGTGGAGATGGTTCCATCAGGATCTGTGCCAATACCTTCTAAAGAGACTGAGTTTATCGGTAAAGTAATGTTTTGATCCAGACCTGCAATAGCTGTTGGAGCTTGATTAGGAGGAGGCAATGCTGCATTCACATTTACCTGCATAACATCTGCATCCGTTGCCCCGTTATTATCTGTAACTATTATTTCAAATTGATACACACCTTGTACCAGTCCTGTTACGGTAGTTGTTGCAGCAGAAGCATTGGTAATTGTTCCGTTTGCCGGTCCGGATAATTTTATCCATGAATAAGAAACAATAGTTCCATCCGGATCTGTACCACTACCCGAAAGCGTTACAGTATTTACCGGTAGTGTAATAGTTTGATTTAGGCCAGCTTCAGCAGTTGGAGTCTGGTTTATAGCCGGATTAACCGTTACCTGCATGGTATCTGTATCTGCAGCACCATTGTTATCAGTTACCCTTAATTGAAATTGATACACACCTTGCACCAAACCAGTGACTGATGTGAATGCAGATGTTGAATTTGTTATTGTTCCGTTTGCCGGCCCAGAAATTTTAGTCCAAAGGTATGCGGCAATGGTTCCGTCCGGATCTGTGCCACTACCGGCCAAAGAGACCGAGTTAACCGGCAAAGTAATACTTTGATCCAAACCTGCATTAGCAGTTGGCAACTGGTTGGGTGCCGGATTAACTGTTACCTGCATGGTATCAAAACCTGTAGCTCCGTTGTTATCAGTAACCCTTAGTTCAAATTGATATACACCCTGAATTAATCCGGTAACTGTTGTTCTTACTGTGGTTGTATTAGTGATAGTAAATGTTGCAGGCCCTGAAATTTTTCTCCAGCGATAAGCGGAGATGGTTCCATCAGGATCTGTACCAATACCTTCTAAAGAGACTGAGTTTATAGGTAAAGTAATGTTCTGATCTAAACCTGCAATAGCAGAGGGAGACTGATTAGGAGGAGGCAATGCTGCATTCACATTTACCTGCATGATATCTGTATCAGTTGCACCATCATTATCTGTTACTGTTAATTCAAATTGATATACACCCTGCACCAATCCTGTTACGGTAGTTGTAGCATCAGTTGCATTAGTAATTGTTCCGTTTGCCGGTCCGGATACTTTGATCCATGAGTAAGAAACAATAGTTCCATCCGGATCAGTACCACTACCCGAAAGCGTTACAGTATTTGTCGGTAAGGTTATTGATTGATTTAATCCGGCTTCAGCTGCAGGCAACTGATTAGGAGCCGGGTTTACGATTACAAGCATACTATCTGTATCCGTTCCGCCTCTGTTGTCAGTTACTTTTAATTCAAATTTGTACACGCCCTCTACTAAACCTGTTACTGAAGTTATTGCAGATGTTATATTAGATATAGTCCCGGATGCCGGCCCTGATATTTTAGTCCAAAGGAATGCAGAAATCGTACCATCGGTATCTGTGCCGTTACCACTTAAAGAAACTGAGTTTACAGGCAATATGATACTCTGATCTAATCCTGCATTAGCCGTTGGTAATTGGTTTACTGCCTGGTTAACTGTAACCTGCATCGTATCAAATCCGTTTGCACCACTATCATCAGTAACTCTTAATTCAAATCTATATACACCTTGCACCAACCCGGTTGCTGTAGTTGCCGCCGTTATTGTATTAGTGATTGTAAAAGTTGTTGGTCCGGAAATTTTCCTCCATCTGTAAGCAGAGATGATTCCGTCAGGGTCATTACCGCTACCATTTAAAGAAACCTGGTTAACCGGTAAAGTAATGTTCTGATCTAAACCTGCAATAGCAGTTGGAGCTTGATTAGGAGGGGGCAAAGCTGCATTCACATTTACCTGTATAAAATCTGTATCCGTTGCACCATCATTATCCGTTACTATAATTTCAAATTGATAAACACCTTGCACCAATCCAGTTACGGTAGTTGTTGCATCAGAAGCATTGGTAATTGTTCCGCTTGCCGGCCCGGATACTTTAATCCATGAATACGAAACAATAGTTCCATCAGGATCTGTACCACTACCCGAAAGCGTTACAGTATTTGTCGGTAACGTTATTGATTGATTTAATCCCGCTTCAGCTGTTGGAGCCTGATTTGGAGCAGGATTTACGATTACCATGATGGTATCTGTATCAGTAGCACCACTATTGTCTGTAACTTTTAATTCAAGTCTGTAAACCCCTTCCACTAAAGCTGTTACGGTAGTTGCCGCCGAAGCCGGATTATTAATTGTTCCGTTTGCCGGTCCTGAAATTTTAGTCCAAAGGTATGCGGCAATGGTTCCGTCCGGATCTGTACCACTACCGGTCAAAGAGACCGAGTTAACCGGCAAAGTAATACTTTGATCCAAACCTGCATTGGCAGATGGCAATTGGTTAGGTGCCGGGTTAACCGTTACCTGCATGGTATCAAAACCTGTAGCACCGTTATTATCTGTTACTCTTAATTCAAAATTATATACTCCCTGTACCAACCCGGTTGCTGTAGTTGCCGCCGTTATTGTATTAGTAATTGTAAAAGTTGTTGGCCCAGAAACTTTTCTCCAGCGGTACGCGGAGATGGTTCCGTCCGGATCTGTACCAATACCGTTTAAAGAAACGGTATTAACCGGTAAAGTAATGTTTTGATCTAAACCTGCAATAGCTGTTGGGGACTGGTTTGGAACCGGGTTTACATTTACCTGCATAACATCTGTATCTGTAGCACCGTTATTATCCGTTACTGTTAATTGAAATTGATACAAGCCTTGTACCAATCCAGTTACGGTAGTTGTAGCATTAGATGCATTAGTAATTGTTCCGCTTGCAGGCCCGGATATTTTAACCCATGAATATGAAGCGATGGTTCCGTCCGGATCTGTACCACTACCCGAAAGCGTTATAGTATTTACCGGAAGGGTTATGCTTTGATCTAAACCTGCATTAGCTGTCGGAACCTGATTTGCTGCAGGATTAACTGTTACTTGCAAAGTATCTGTATCTGTAGCACCGCTGTTATCTGTTACCCTTAATTCAAATTGATAAACACCTTGTGTCAAATTTGTTACCGAAGTTGTTGCAGCTGTTGTATTAGTAATTGTAAAAGTTGTTGGTCCCGAAATTTTTCTCCAAAGAAATGCTGATATATTTCCATCGGGATCTGAGCCACTACCGTTTAAAGAAACAGTGTTAACCGGTAAAGTGATATTTTGATTCAAACCTGCATTCGCAGTTGGGGCCTGGTTAACAGCAGGGTTTACTGTTACCTGCATGGTATCAGTATCTGTAGCACCGCTGTTATCTGTTACCCTTAATTCAAATTGATAAACACCTTGTGCCAAATTTGTTACCAAAGTTGTTGCAGATGTTGTATTTGTAATTGTAAAAGTTGTTGGCCCGGAAATTTTTCTCCAAAGAAAAGCAGAGACAGTCCCATCCGGATCTGTACCACTACCATTTAAAGAAACAGAGCTAACCGGCAATGTGATATTTTGATTCAAACCTGCATTAGCAGTTGGTAATTGATTGGTAACAATATTCACAGTTACTTGCACAATATCGGTACCGGTAGCACCATTATTATCAGTTACCCTTAATTCGAACTGATAAACACCCTGTACCAAATTTGTTACTGAAGTTGTTGCAAAAGTTGAATTTGCAATTGTACCATTGGCCGGCCCGGATAATTTAGTCCATTGGTAGGAAGTAATTGTTCCATCCGGATCCGATCCTATGCCAGATAAACTGGTATTATTAGTAGGTAAAGTAATGGTTTGATCGGAACCGGCATTTGAGGTTGGAGATTGATTGATAGCTGCATTAACCGTTACCTGCATGGTATCCGTATCTGTAGCCCCACCGTTATCAGTAACTCTTATTTCAAATGTATAAATACCTGCAGTTAAACCTGTAGCAGTAGTTATGGCATTTGATGTATTTGTAATAGTAAAAGAGGCAGGTCCCGAAATTTTTCTCCAAAGGAATGCAGAAATAGTTCCATCCGGATCTGTTCCACTGCCTGATAAATTAACATTATTTGTAGGTAAAGTAATGGTTTGATCGGGACCTGCATTAGCAACAGGAGTAACATTACCTGTTCCGGTTTTTAAAAGAACAGCTGATGTATATGGTTGCAGGGTTATACTGCCTGCATAAGTTACACTCCTCATATCAATATATGTTGCACCCAATGAAATTGTTTTTGGTACAGATGTTTCATTGTATTCTAATCTCATTTTAGAGGCATCTGAAACAGTAATTGGAGATTGGGTACTCCCTGCATCCCTACCCGTTGTTGCCTTCCATTGTGCTAATGTTTGGCAAACGTTCGATCCATTGAAATCATACCATATCCATCCGTTTGTTTGGTCTAATGGTCTTCCATAAATATTATTTGAAAGTGTTAATGATGCAGGTAAACCACCATCTCTTTCATAGTATGCTGTGTATTCTCCATCTTGACAACCGCCACCATTTATTGCAGAAAAAACGTTATTACTTATATTATTGTTGTTAATATCAACGGTAGTGTATTTTACTAAATACAATCCTCTTGTGGCATTGTATATTGTATTACCTGTGATTGTACAATTACTTCCACCATGAAAATATAAACCGTAGAATCCACCTGACATAGTGTTATTGATGTAGTCAACTTCCGCACTATTCCCATCATTGTATATAGCAGCACTTTCATTCCTTTCAGGATTAGGTGTACCCTCTCCATTACCTACTGGATTAATACATGTGTTATCCCTTACAATTCTTCTTTGAGCATAAGTTTCAACCGGACTTTCCCCACCTAACGGGAATGTATAAATTCCACCGCCATCATCTTTTATGTAATTAAAAGTACTTACAAAGTTACCCTGTATTAAAGTGCCGCTACCATTCCATGTTATACCATTATATCCGCAATTGGTTAACCTGTTGTATAATGCTTGTCCATTAGACATTTGGATACCTGTGTATAAACCTGAACCAACCGTGTTTTGATGCCCGGCCATTCCTACTAAATTGCCTATTTTATCAAACACACTGTTTTCAACAATTGTATTAGTCATCCTTCGAACTCTTACCCCGTATGCATTACATTCTGTAAATGTGCAATTACTTACCGTTAAATCACCACCACTTCCTATGTCATTATATATTCCACCCAATGCTATAAAAGAAAAATTACAATTCTGAGCTGTAATATTTGATTTTCCGTTAAGTTCTATTCCGTTTAGATTAAAGCCTGTGAAGTCAATATTATCAAAGGTTATATTATCAAAATTCATAAAAGCTCCATTGTCAATACTGGGTACTTTAACATTGACAGGTTGTGAAGTACTATAAATTCTTATTTTCTTTGAAGCAGGGATAAAGCACCAATCATTTTGTTGGGTTAAACAGGAAGGATGATTTTGTATATAATAACCCCAGCCCCCCTGTGGTGGCGAATCAGGTTCAACACCACCTGAAAAGTTTATTGTACTTCCTGATGCCGATGTTATAAGTGCCCTGGCAATATGCCAACGGTACACTTTGGTTACTACATTTGCTCCTGTCCAATTCTGCGTACCTGCATTAAGATATGTATTATCTGTTATAGATGTGGTTGATGCATTTTGAATAGTACGATAACCTGTTTTGGGCATACGACCATAAGCTGTATTCACTCCATTTAAGGATATAATATTACATTCAGAAAGTGTAGTAACTGCTGATGTACTCTCCCATATATTACCTCCTAAATTTGTCCAGGAGGATATACTTGAAAATCCTGTGACTAATGGATCTGCCCCTGTACCATATGCACTTACAGTAATGGGATTATTCGATGCGCCGGATTTATTTATAGAAATAGTTCCGTAAAAAACATCGCCTCTTTGTAAGAAGATATTATCCCCTGCATTTAGGTTACCTGAAAAGGAGTTTAATTTACTTATTGTTTTCCAGGGAGTTGCAGGGTTTTGGGCCTGAGCAGTTGTTCTGGAATCATCCCCTGTACTTGAGGAGAAATAATAATTGGTAGCACTTGCAATGTTATATGAACATAGCAATGCCATTAGTAGAAGGATTCTCATTGGATTATAAGATATTAGATTTTAGACTTTGTCTTTAACGGTTTTTCTTTATTGATATTGTCTAGAATATAAATAAAATTCGGTCAAACCTTTACAAATTCAATGCTAACCTTAATTCTTGCATTAAATGTTATTAACAAACCAAGCCTGTTTTACTAACAATTATTTTAATTATGTATATGTTCAAATGATCCGTATTTAAACCGTTTGGTATATTAAATAAAAATACGTATTAATTATAATTAAAATTTATTACACTTTTTAAATAAAGTAATTGAAGTTACTTTAGATGTTATTTAGACATAATTTATGATAATATTGTATATATAATAATATTAATATGTTATTTAGTTTTATTTTTTTCTTTTAACTAAAAGGCTCAATTGTTGTTATTAATTTAATTGTTTTTATTTTTTATATGGGAATAAACATTTGAGTAATTTGAAAAACAAGAAATATTCAGAAATAAAAATAAACTTGAAATATTCCCCCTTTTTATTTTATTTTCTCAAAAAAAATTATATATTTGTGTTGCTGCTGATGTTAATAAATACTTTTGATTTTCTCAGTTTAATATTATAAAGGGAAAGTGGCACAATCTGTACCTATCCATTGAAAAAAATTCTGATACTCACAATTCCTCCGAAAATTACCTCTTAGCTTCCAGTATTTTTAAAATCGTATTGTTAACTTCAAATCACAAACATGGCGTATAAGTATATACCCGTTAAATTAAGAAACCTATCATTTACTTTACTGTTTTTGTTGTTTTCTATTAGTCATTCATTTTCACAGAATGCTATTGTAACTGAGAACCTATTACCTGGTAGCCCCAGAAGTGTTTGGGATGAAAGTGATCAGGGAAGTATTCAGGGATTTCCTACAGAATTTAGTGTAAACAAAGGATCAAGAATTAATTTTAAAATAGATATTGATGCTAATATAAATTTGTTGTATTCTGTTGAAATCTTTCGTATAGGTTATTATCAAGGGAATGGGGCAAGGTTTATTACAAATATTTTTGATGACTTGGGAAATCCTTTATTTGGTAAAAGACAACCTGATTATCTATATGAAAATTCAACAGGTAAAGTGGATTGTAGTAATTGGACCGAGTCATGCCATTGGGATGTACCCGCAAATGCAGTTTCAGGTATTTATGTAGCAAGACTGGATTGTGGCGGAGTTGGAAGCACAGCTTTGATCATATTTATGGTTAGAGATGATAACGCTAATTCTGAAATATTATTTAAAACGTCAGATGCTACCTGGCAGGCTTATAATGGATATGGAGGAAATACTTTTTATACAGCCTTAACACCTGTTCCGGGGTCTTCGCATGCTACAAAATTAAGTTATCAGCGTCCTTTCACGCTTCGTGGAAATAAATCATATTTCTTTAATAATGAGTTTCCAATGCTTATGTGGCTTGAAAGGAACGGCTATGATGTAACTTATGCCTCTGATATGGATATGGCAAGGGACCCAACCGTTTTTACTCCCGCCAAACATAAAGTATTATTATCTGTTGGTCATAGTGAATATTGGTCTGCTGAACAATACGATAAATTTGAAACTGCCAGAAATAATGGTGTAAATCTTGCTTTTTTTAGTGGTAATACACTTTATTGGAAAACAAGATGGGAAAATAATTATCAAACGTTGGTTTGTTATAAGGAAGGTACACAAGGAACATTTAGCTGTGGTTCAAAATGTGATCCATTGCCAAATGTTTGGACCGGCTTATGGAGAGACGGTTGTTCACCTCCTTATTCACCAAATGATGGTTGTAAACCGGAAGGCGGTTTGGTTGGTCAAATGGGATGGATAGAATCATCCGGTTCTATAGAAATACCATACACTTATAAGAATTACAGAATTTGGAAGAATACAAGCGTTGCTTCTTTAGGTGTTGGGCAAAAAGTAACTTTACCTTTTGGTACGTTAGGTCAGGAATGGGACCCTGAATCATTTACCGATACTTATCCTGCTCGTAGGAATGCTTTATCATTTACATCACTATCTGGTTTAGTTCATAAGATGTCGATGTATAAAGCAAATAGTGGGGCGCTTGTATTTTCGTCAGGATCACTTCAGTGGTCATGGGGATTAGATATTAATCACGATTACCTTCCATTTCCTCTAAATCCTCCAAGTCTTGATATGCAGCAGGCAACATACAACATTCTGTATGATATGAACAGCTTTCCTGCTTCAAAACAGGCAAACATCGTTACAGCTTCTCCTTCGGCAGATTTTCTTGCTCCAACCACTATTATAACTTCACCTTTACATACTGCTTCTGTACCAGGTAGTTTCATAACTATTTCGGGTACCTCATCCGACAATGGCGGTGGAGTTTTGGCCGGAGTAGAAATATCCATTGATAATGGTGCAACATGGAATAATACTACGGGTACTACAAACTGGTCTTATACTTTTCATCAAACCGATTTTAGTCCTATTACTATTAAAGTGAGAGGATGGGATGATGTTTTTAATGTTGAAGTACCCGGTGTATTAGGTTCTGCAAACTGCATTATAATATATCCTACAGGCCCTTTTGAAAATTCATTATTTGAAGAAGATTACCCTACTGTATTACCTCCTTTTACCAATTTGGGTAATCCAATAGAACTTGGTACAAAATTTAAAAGTACTTCAGATGGATTAATTTCAGGGTTGAGGTATTATAAACATCCTTCCGGTTCTGGTATAATCACTGGCCATATATGGTCAAGTACAGGAACCTTACTTGCAACAAAAATTTTTACCAATGAAACAGCATCAGGCTGGCAAACGGCAACGTTAGATGTTCCTTTGCCTATTCTGGCAAATACAACCTATATAGTTTCTTATTTTAGCCCTTTAGGTAAATTTGTTGTTGAAAATCCATTCTTTACTCAAGCATTTATAAATGGAAATCTTAGAGGCCTGGCAAATGGGGAGGACGGTAGAAATGGGGTATTTAATTTCGGAGCATCTGGCTTCCCCACTGAAGGATGGTTAGCTGCAGGTTCTGGTAATTTTTATGCCGATGTTTTTTTTACATCTACAGATTTTACCGCTCCGCAAGTAGTAACAACATCACCACTGAATAATGCCACATTTGTTTCATTAAACGTAGCACCAACAGCCACTTTTAACGAAAATCTAACCTCGGGATCAGTCAATTCAACCACAGTAATTCTTACAGGGCCGGGTAACACAATAATTCCGGGTATACCTTCTGTAAATGGAGCTGTTGTAACATTTACACCTACAAATTCATTAACTCCAAATACGATTTATACACTTACTTTAAAAGGAGGAATAACGGAACCGGTTATTAAAGATATTTCAGGAAATAAACTTGCAGCTGATTTTATCTGGTCTTTTACTACTGAATTTAATATACCACCATTAGTTTCGGTTCAACCCGTTTCTCAAACTACTTGTCCAAATAGCACTATTAGTTTTACATCTGCATGTAATGGGTATCCCGTTCCTACGGTTCAATGGGAGGTTAGTACAGATAATGGAAATAGCTGGAATAATATTTTTGGTCAAACAAACCCAACGTATACATTCACAGCAAATTTAATAGATAACAACAATCAGTATCGTGCAGTATGGACTAATAACAACGGGTTTGCAAATTCAAATCCGGCTATTCTAACAATAACCCCATCAATAACAGGCACTATTGCAGCAGTATTTCCTAATATTTGTCCCGGTAGCCCATTGCAATTGCAACTAACTTCAGCTACAGGAACTGGCCCGTTTAGTTTGCAAATAAATTCAAGCACATACACAAATATTAATGTTGGCCAACCTTTTACCCCTCTCGGCAATGTTAATGAAACCATTTTTTCAGCTTCTTATTTACCACAAACGTTAAATCAGCCGGATGCTAATGCAATAGAAGTTGGCGTTAAATTTCGGGCAAATAAATCTGGGGTTATAAAAGGAATCCGTTTTTTTAAAGGGTCTAATCTTAATGGTGGTATTCATACAGGTTCATTATGGAGCCAATCAGGGACACTTTTAGCAACAGCAACTTTTGTTAACGAAACAGCATCGGGTTGGCAGGAAGTTTTATTTGCATCTCCGGTAGCAATCAATTTAAATACGACTTATGTGGCCTCTTACTTTTTACCGCAAGGGCGTTATTCAAAAACTGAGAACTATTTTACAGATAGTGCTCATTCAAATTACAACTCTCTGGCGGCGCTGCAATTTACTGTTGGCGAACCCAATGGTGTATATAAAAACACTTCTCAAAGTTCATTCCCCAATTTATTCCTTGGCGAACCGAATTATTGGGTTGATGTAATATTTGCTGCATATGCGACAACAACAACAACTTTTAATCTTACTTCAATAACTTCAAGTAACGGATGTACTTTTACAAGTAACCCAATCAGCAGTACTACAATTACGGTTAGCCCAACACAAAATGCCGGAGTTATATCAGGTTCATCACCTTTGTGCATTGGGTCTACAGCTACCTTCACTTCAAATGGAGATCTAGGGGGAACATGGAGTAGTTCAAATTCATTAATTGCAACAGTGAATCCTTCAACAGGGTTAGTTACTGCCGTGGGTCCGGGCAACGTTAATATTACCTATACAATAATTGGTTGTACTGCTACTGTAAGTACATTCCAGGTTTTAACAGTGAACAGTTGCGGTGGCACCATTGTAAACTTGAAATTATTTTTACAAGGTTATTATGCAGGTGCTGGTCAAATGCAACCGGTTTTGTTTAACCAGGGTGTTGGAGTAAGTTCTACAGAAACGGATACCATCACAGTAGAACTTCGTGATTCAAATACTCCTTATGGAATAGTTGCATCAAAAAAGGGGGTATTAAATACTGATGGAACAATATCAATTAGTTTTGCACCAATAACCGGTTCTTTTTATATAGCAATTCTTCATAGAAATACTATTCAAACATGGAGTACAAATCCTGTTTCTGTAGGAGCAGTTCCTGTTTTATATGATTTCACAACAGAAGCAGCAAAAGCTTTTGGAAATAACATGAAACAGGAGGGTGCCGGCCCCGGTGCAATTTGGGTATTATATACCGGAGATCTGAACCAGGATGAATTTATTGATCCATTTGATTTTGGAGACTTTGATATAGATAGCCAGAATGGTGTGAATGGTGTGTATGTAGCAACAGATTTCAATGGAGATGGTTTTGTAGATCCTTTCGATTTCCAGGTCTTTGATGAAAATAGCCAAAATGGAATCGGCAGCCAACATCCATAAAATAATTGTTATACCTCTATTTATAATTGTGATACCTTTGAAAAAATTAAATTTAACATCCTAAAGAAAAGCCATTTAACAAATTTAATTATGTTCATTAAAACAGTTTTTATGACGAATAAAAAATTGTCATCCACAAAGAAATTAATTGTTCTGTTACTTTCTGCCTTTTCAATGGTAAGTGTAGTAACAGCACAATCGGTGAGTATGTCAATTACAAATTGTGCAGTAACAGCACCCAATGAATTACAATTTGATATTAATATTACCAATCTTACTGCAGCTAATATACTGCGTTGGAATTCCTCCGTTATCCGGTTATCTTATAACACTGGTTTTCTGGTATCTACAGCTGATGCAGTTGTTTGGGGATATGTAAGTGGTTCTGATTTTCCGCTTAGCTTACCCCCTAGTGCCAATCCTACTTTTACTTCTAACCCTGCAGGTGCAACAAAATTGCAGTTGCAAACAGGAAATGCGATTTACAATAATGCTACATGTACTGCACCACCCATAGCTGTGGGTGCTACTGCCAAAATCGGAAGATTTTTCTTAAGAGATAATACAGCAAATTTTGTTGCAGGACAATCAGTCGGACTAACCTGGATTGCTTCTTCCGGACTCGTATTATATTTAGATTGTGTTACTACTGTAACAAATTTTAATACTGTTGGTACCCGAACATTAGTTGCACCATGTAGTTTAACCATTCCTGCAGGTTGTACATCTCCAACTGTTGGAGCAAGTCCTTCCGATCAATCAGTATGCACAACAGGAACAGCTACTTTTACTGGTTCATTTACGGGAGGGTCTCCTGTTCCTACAACAATTTGGCAGGTACAAACAGGAGGTGTTGGATTGTTTACGGATCTTACACTAGTAGCCCCTTACAGTGGCATTACTACCAATACTTTAACGATAACTTCCCCTAATATTTCTCTTAGTACTAACAGGTATAGGATGAAAACAGGAAATTGTACAGATGTTTTTACAAATAGTGCACTATTAACTGTTAATCCGAATGTAATTGCAGGAACAGTAACCGGCACTTCGCCATTGTGTATCGGAGCAACAGCAACGTATAGCAGCAGCGGAACTGCTGGCGGAACCTGGAGCAGCACAAATACAGGAATTGCTACTGTAAATCCAACAACAGGCCTGGTTACAGCACTAACAGCAGGATCAACTGACATAACTTATACAATAAACAGCGGTTGTGGTAGCCCGGTATCTAATTTCCAATCATTGACCGTTAGTCCGAATGTAATTGCAGGAACAGTAACCGGTACTTCACCATTATGTATCGGAGCAACAGCAACGTATAGCAGCAGCGGCACTGC